>QGVC01000032.1 GCA_003242645.1 Pseudomonadota bacterium | reverse complement strand
TTGCGGCCTTTCCGGTCGGCAAGTGCACGCGGACGCTCCTCGGAAAAGCCGAAATTGTCCTTTGGCGGACGGGTGAAACCGAATTCCGAATTGAGGTCTGGCGCTCCTTCGCAGCATATGTGGCGGACTTCATCGCCGAGGCAGCGCGGGATTATATGCTCTAAGAGGCCGGATTTCGTAGGGGCGGCTTCAAGCTAAGCGTTCTTCCATTCCAGCAGCATGCCCACGAATTCCTGCAAGCGCGTCACGGGGAAGAAGTGCCCGCCACTCGGCAGAATGCGCAGCTCTGCTTTCGGCATCAAACTTGCCAGCTCGCGCTGCAGGAACGCCGGCACGATGAGATCGTCTTCAGCACCCTGGATGAGCGTCGGCAGGCTGATTGATCCGATGTCGCTGCTTCGATCGAAAGCGAGCAGCGCCTGGATACGCTCTTCCACGACCCTCTGCTGCTCGGGCGTCATCGGCGCTGCGGCCAGCATCGTCTCGTAATGCGCCCAGTTCGCGTTCAGCCAGTCCGGCGTATAGCCTATGAAGGCCAGCATGGCGGCATATTCGCGTGGCACTGTCTTGAGCAAAACGGTGCGCGAACGGAACAGCTCCGCCATGAAGCGGTTCGGGCGCGCCCATGTGCCGCTGAGCACGAGCGCACCCACGCGCGACGGATCGATCAGCGCCAGCTCCTGGAGGATGACGCCACCCGTCGAATGGCCCAGCAACATGGCGTTTCGGGCATCGACATGCTCAAGCACCGCGAGTGTGTCGTGCGCTAGGCGATTGATATTCACTTGTTCTGTGCCGCGGTCGCTCCTGCCGATACCGCGCTGGTCGAACCGGATGACCCGGAAATGCGGCTCCAGATGCGGAACCACGGGATCCCAAAAGGCAGCGGTTCCTCCGAGGCCGCTGACGAGGACGAGATCGCGGCCGCTTCCTGTGACTGTGACGGCGAGGCGGGCGCCGTCGGGCAGAACGACGAACGAGCTGCTCATGCGATGGGCTTCCGTGGCTGCGCCACTTTAGTGGCGAGAACGACCTCGGCCTCAGTATTCGGCAGTGGCGCTCCTCCAGCAAGTCTTCCTTGAGCGTGGGATGCGTCTGCTAGGGTGGATCGGCCGTCATCCGATCTCAGCACTGCTGCCGGCGCGCGGCGTCCCGTGCTGGCAAGCGGCATTGAAGTGCCGCCGCGGACTGCGTATGTTCCGGGCGCAAGCACAGGTTTTCGATTGGGACTGCGGGATCGGACATGGTTGCGCGCATCTACAAGCCGGCGAAGACCGCCATGCAGTCGGGCACTGCCCGCACGAAGGAGTGGGTGCTCGAGTTCGAGCCTCGGTTACCTCGAACCATCGATCCGCTGATGGGGTGGACTGGCCAGCAGGATACCCTGGAGCAGGTCCAGCTGACATTCGATTCGAAGGAGGAGGCCATCGCTTACGCCGAGCGCAACGGCATCGCTTACATCGTCCAAGAACCAGAGCCGCGTAGGCCGGTTCTGAAGTCGTATGCGGACAACTTCAGGTATGGCCGCATTGGCGCCTGGACGCACTAGCCGTTCGGGAGGACGCCTGGCCTTCGATCGGCTATTGTGCGGTCAAGGCCCCGTAGCTCAGTTGGATAGAGCATCTGCCTTCTAAGCAGAGGGTCGCAGGTTCGAATCCTGCCGGGGTCGCCATGAACTTCGAAGAGCGGCTTCAGCCTTCGCTTGTTTCTGCCGACGCCTCTTCGACCCCCTCAACTCTGCCAGCGATCGCCGTTTCTGCTGGCACGTCGAGCGTCCAAACGAGGCCGTCCTCCTTCCAGTCGAGATGAGCGCGGCCGCTGAGGGCGCTAGGCACGATAAATTCCAGCATCGCGGAGCCAAATCCCTTGCTGGCTGGCGCCACAACTGGAGGACCGCTGCATTCCTGCCAGCGCATTTCGAAACGGGCGGTTCCCGTCGAATCGCGAAACTCCTTCCAGGCGAGCCGAACAAAACCAGTAGGGACCGAAAGCGCGCCGTGCTTACTGGCGTTCGTGGCCAGCTCATGCAGCGCCATGCCGATGTTCTGCGACGCTTCCGGCCGAAGGACGAGATCAGGACCGTCCATCTTGATCCGCTGCTCGACAGGGTCGGCGAAGGCCACCAATTGCGTGCGAATCAGCTCAGTGATCGGAACGCCTTGCCAGTTCCGGTGCACCAGCAGGTCGTGCGACTTTGAAAGGCTGGCAATACGCGCGCCAAAGCGCTCGAGGAACTCCGCTCTGCTTCTGGACGCGCGTTCGGATTGCCGGGCCATGACTTCGACAATGGCAAGGAGGTTCTTGCTGCGATGCGACAGCTCCCGCATGAGCAAGCGCGCGTGCTCCTCCCGCATTGCAATTTGCCGGGCGGCCTTGACGAGCGCCACGCCGACTTCGTTCGCCTCGCGCATGTGAGTGTTGTGGAAGCTGACCGGCTGGCCTTGCCCCAATCTCCGCGCGACTTGAAGCACGCGGCCTATGGCGCTTTGAACCGAGCGCCCAGCCACAAACGCTGCCAACATGGAGGCGAGCAACGCGGCGGCAAGGCCACCGAATAAGGGCCAGCGGGCAGCTCGCTCCGGGGCCATCAGCACGTCCCGCGGCACCCAAACGTAGACATACCAGTTGCTCAGTTCGGAAGCCTGAAACGCGGAGACGCAGTCGCGCCCTTCCCGATCTGTTCCCTCCAGCCAGCCAGCGCCCGTCAGGCCCAACGCTCGCCGTTTCGCGTCCCAGACGGACTGGGGGCCGATTCGATTATCATTTGACCGGGCGATGATGCGCCCCTGCCCGTCGACGACAGAAGCGAACCACTGCTGCGGCCAATCGGCGTCCCGCAAGACATCGCTGATGTGAGCATGATGCGGTGCGAAGGCCAGCACATAGCGCACCTCGCCGTCGACGACCACCGGCACCCGCGTGACAAACTGGAAGCCTCTTGTTGTCGGGCTGATCTCTAAGTCGCCCACAGCAGCGCGGCGTGTTGCAATGACGTGGCGGAGCGCTTCCAGATTGATGGTCCTCGGCAGGCGCGCCCCGACCGGCAACCGCGTATTGACGAGATGCTGCCCCGAGCGGGCGATAAGCGCGAAATAGCCGCCTGGCCCGTTGGCTCCCCCGGCGGCATCGCGCGCGAGGTCCCCGAAGGCTTCTATGTCACCTGTTCGTAGGTGCCGCGACCTCGCCACAATGTCGGCAAGGTCAATGTAGCCTCGCAGCTCGCGATCAACGGCACGGGCGAGACTTTCTGCGCGGGCGGATAGCTTGTCGAGCTCCCCGGCGCGTTCCCGCGCGAAATACCCTTTAAGGCCATAGGCCGCCAGCAGCGCCACGGGAAGCAGGGAAGCAAGCGCAACAAGCGCCAGGAGGCTTGAAAGCGGGAGCTGGTGAAAGCGTAGCTGGTGGAAGCGTAATGGCGTCGGCGAGCTCCGAAGATCGGTTTGCGGAAAGTTAACTTCCGTGAAGAGCAACGGGTTGCCAAGGCGCGTCACTCTGGCAGTCGCTTTGGACTTTGCCCTCAGATCGCTGCGCGCGCCTGCTCGACAGGAAAGCGGATTCGCACTTCGACACCTTCGCGATGGTAGTCCAAGTGGACCGTGCCCCCGAGCTGCGCGGCGGTGGAGCGAATGAGCCTCGTACCAAACCCGCTCTTACGAGGGGCGACGACGGGCGGTCCATTTGTCTCACGCCAGCAGAATTCAAGGTCTGGCTGGCTGGGATCGAGCTGCCATCGAATGATAAGGCAGCCTTCTGGGGTGCTGAGGGCGCCATGCTTGGCCGCGTTTGTTGCCAGCTCATGCAGCACCAAGCTCAGGGTCACGGCGACCTCTGGCTTGACGACCACCTGGGGGCCATCGATGTCGATGGCGTTTTCCTGGCTTTGGAAGGGTTCAAGCGCGGTCAAGATCAGCTCACGCAACGACACCCCTTGCCAGGAGCAGGCCGTCAACAGCGAGTGCGCATGGGCCAGGGCCCTCAGGCGGGCCGAAAACGCCTCGTTGAACAGCGCAGGATCCTGTGTCGCCCGCCACGTGAGGGAGGCGATCGACTGTGTAATCGCCAGAGTATTCTTCACACGATGATTGAGCTCGGAGATCAGGAGCTGCTGCTGCTGTTCGGCCCGCTTGCGCTCCGTGATGTCATCGAAAACGCCAACGCAGCCGCGGACGCCGCCGGAAGCATCGAACAGGGGCGAGGCGTGCTCGTAAAGCACTCTGCTCGTGCCGTCATCGAAGACAATGTCAACCACCTCGCCAACCACCGCTTGACCCGTTCGCGCAGCGCGCTGCATGGGCAGGTCTTCTGGCGCCACCTCCACGCCATTCTTGAGCACGCGGAACGGCAGACGATCGGCATCGGGGCCAGACTTCGAGGCATTGGCATCGAGCGGCAAACGCAGCATGGCCGCGCCCGCCGGGTTCATGGTGATCTGGCGACATTGAGGGTCATGCGCGATAAAAACCCCTATGGGCAGTGCGTTGAGCAAAGCTTCCAGCTCTTCGACCCGATGGCGCAGGTCGTCGTTCAATTTCGCTATTTGCTCTTCTGCGGCCTTGAGCTTGCTAACGTCGATAGCAATCCCGCCAACAAGCCGCGGTTTGCCCGTTGCATCCGGAATGGGGAACTTGGACACCAGCGAGTAACGGGGCCAACCATCCCTTCCCTCGAATGCCTCAACAGTCTGCTGACTTTTTCCTGTTTCGAGGGTCGCAACATCACGTGCCCGGAACTTGGCTGCAAGATGCGCCGGGAGAAGCTCGTCATCGGTGCGGCCTTTCAGTTTATCGGGCGTGGTATCAAGCGCCTTGGCAGTGGCCGCGTTGGCAAAAACATAGCGGCCAGATCTGTCCTTGATCCACGCAAATCCTGGCAGGTGGTGCATGAAGCGCTCGAAACGCTCCTCACTCTCGCGCAGCGCCTCGAACGCCTGAATTTCATTCGTCAAATCGACGTTGATACCGATAAATCCGAGAAACGCTCCGGTGCATGAAAATCTAGGCTGTGCGTTGATCTTGAGGACGCGGTACTCGTCAGACGCGTTGCGAAAACGGGCCTGGAGGGTGAAGCAGCTGCGCGTTGCCAGTGCGGTTTGCACCTTCTGACGGACCTCACAAAAATCCTCTGGATGCAGCTTCGAGGCCCAACTGAACTCGGAAACCTCGTTTTCCTCGATATTCCAGAACTCGCGCAGCGTGCGATTGGCGTGGAGGAACCGGCCGCACGGATCGGTAAGCCAGATCATGACCGGCGCGATCTCGCACATTTGGCGAAAGCGCTCCTCGCCCTCTCGCAGCCTCAGCTCTGCTTCTTTCTCCTGCGTGACATCGTGCATCACGCCGCGGATCTGCCGCTTCCCGTTTTCGAGAGTCGCAACGTAGGCCCGATCACGCAGCCAAACGGTCCGGCCGTCAGCAGCAATCAAGCGATATTCGAGCTGGTGGTCCCGCCCGGCTTGGATCTCTTGTCTGCAGTACACGAGGACCTTTTCCCGATCATCGGGGTGAATATGATCGATCCAGAAGTTTTCCTCAGTCAGCCATTGCGCAATCGGATAACCGAGAAGTGCCTCTGCGGCCGGGCTGACGAATGTCAGTCGAAGGGTGTCTGGGTCAGCCTCCCACACGATGGTGTTGCTCAGGCCGAGCACCAGTTGGCGATAACGGTCCGCATGCTCCCGCAGCTCGCACTCGAATTCGCAGCGTTTGAGAAAGTCCGATGCCAGCCGGGCACATTCTTGGGCGAAACGTCGAGGCCACTCACCTGACCAGCTCCGTGCCCTGCTGGCCAGGGACAATAGGCCGAGCGGGCTTCCGTTATCTCCTGGAAGAGCGGCGACCAGAGCGCATTTTGCCCCTTTCGACTGGAAGAATGACAGGAGGCGGCTCCCCTTCGCCGCGACCTCCATGCGGCCAAAGCTGATGCAGCCTGCGGACTCGAGAACGGCAGCGCAGGCGGCATCGTCTTTCCATCGCACGCTAACGATGTCCCGACTTGCCTCAAGACAGATACCGTGTGACGCCTTCAGCCCGAGTTCTCGACCTGCGCTGGGATCAACCAAATGCAGCGTTGCCAGCTCCGCGCCAAGAATTTCGCTTGCAACCTTGAGAAGATGCTTAAGCCCACGCTGCAAATCACGCTCATGCCAGAGCTGCGAGCTGGTTGCGTACAGTTGCTTCAGGACACGAACTTCGTGGAGGTCGGACGCTTCCTCGAGGCGCACAGATCTTCCCTTACGCAGAGGTACCTTTACTCAACGCGGTTCTCATGAGCAGTGAGCAGCGCCCAATTAAGCTGAGCCTGGTTGATGAAGTTTGGTGACTAAAATTCTGCCCCACAACAGTACTGTTGCGCAAGCCGATCTAAGTTTGATCTCGTGAAATTCCTGTCTGATTATTTCAAAGGGCTTACCACGGCGATATGCGGAGATGAGCCCTGCAAAGGCTACGGCAAACCTCGGACTTGGAAACTACAAAGTGCCGAGCGCGGTGGAGAAATCGTCGCTTGGAACACATTTGCAATATGCTGAATATCTGTATATGGAGTGAGGTGCGTTCATATGAACTCCGCCGACCCACCGCAATCGCCAACACTGCGCCCCCCAGAAAGAATAGAGGGCGTGAGCGTTGCTGGACCGAGAATTTGGGGCTCGGCTACCCATAAGTTAAAACGGACGTTTCCGGTGTTCGCGTTGACTCCTGCGAGTGCCCCGGCGCACTGGTACGAGCCTCCCTGCTTGCAAAGCAGGTGGTGGTAAACGCGAGTTTCGCCAGGGGTGCCAGTTTCTTTCGACTCCGATGGCCGGTACAGAATTCCGCTGCTGTGCTCCCGTGCGAGGAAGTTCACCGAACCGCTTCAAGAGTCGTGCCGTTGATCCAATCTTAAGCGCACTGCGGAAGGACAGCTGCTGGTAAGCACAGAGGGTTGTGCTCATGGCTTCGGAGCTTCGGACAGTACATATCCGCATCGAAGGCCGCGTTCAGGGGGTGGGCTTTCGGGCGTGGGTGCAACATGAAGCCAGGGAGCTTGGCCTTAACGGTTGGGTGCGCAATCGCCGCGACGGTAGTGTCGAAGCCCTTTTCGGGGGAGACGCCGACGCGGTCGCCGAGATGCTCCGCCGCTGCGAGCAAGGCCCGCCGGCCGCGCGGGTGACAGCCATCGAGGTGGTTGACGAAGGTCTGCCGGTCGATCCGGGCTTTCGGGTCGAGCCCACCGTCTAGCTTCCTTGACGCCGCGAGCCTTCCACGCCACAACCCGCGACGATCCATGATGGCTTAGAAGCGCGCGGAGGCTCCATGTCCACTCACGACCTGCAAAGCACTATCGAGGCGTCTTGGGAGGCCCGGGACAGCATCAGCCCGGCAACGAAAGGGGCCGTGCGCGAGGCCGTGGAAACGGCGCTCGACATGCTGGATTCCGGCAAAGCCCGCGTCGCGGAAAAGATCGATGGCGAGTGGGTCGTCCACCAGTGGCTAAAGAAGGCGGTGCTGCTCTCGTTCCGGCTCTTCGACATGACCACCATTTCGGGCGCGCCCGGCGGCGCCAGCTGGTGGGATAAGGTGCCGTCCAAGTTCGCCGGCATGGACGAAGCGGCCTTCCGCAAGGCTGGCTTCCGCGCCGTGCCAGGGGCCATCGTGCGCCGCTCGGCCTACATCGCGCCCGGCGTGGTGCTGATGCCGTCGTTCGTCAACCTCGGGGCGTATGTCGACTCAGGGACAATGGTCGACACCTGGGCGACGGTCGGCTCCTGCGCGCAGATCGGCAAGAATGTGCACCTCTCGGGCGGCGTCGGCATCGGGGGTGTGTTGGAGCCGTTGCAGGCCAATCCAGTGATCATCGAGGACAACTGCTTCATTGGTGCGCGGTCGGAGATCGTCGAGGGTGTCATCGTCGGCGAGGGCTCGGTCTTGTCGATGGGCGTGTTCATCGGTGCCTCGACTCGGATCATCGACCGCGCCACGGGCCAGGTGCACATCGGCCGCGTGCCGCCTTATTCCGTCGTGGTGCCGGGGAGCATACCCGGCAAGCCCTTGCCCGACGGCTCGCCTGGCCCGTCCCTCTACTGTGCTGTCATCGTCAAGACAGTGGACGCACAAACGCGTGCCAAGACGTCGATCAACGACCTCTTGCGGGATTGAGATCGAGCGCGCAGCGGCCCAGCAAACTTGCCAACCAAGATGAGCGAAATCGGTCGAGATCCCGTGGCGCTGGCGCAGGCGCTGATTCGCTGTCCGAGCGTGACGCCTGAGGAGGGTGGCGCTTTGACGGTTCTCGCCGAGGTGCTGGAGCCGGCTGGCTTTACCGTGCATCGCATGACCTTCAGCGAGGCCGGCACCCCCGACGTCGAGAACCTCTACGCCCGTATCGGCACGGCAGGGCCGAATCTCTGCTTTGCCGGCCACACGGATGTGGTCCCGCCCGGTGACGAGGCGCAGTGGACGCTGCCGCCATTCGGCGGGGAAATCCGCGACGGTGTCCTCTACGGCCGCGGTGCCGTCGACATGAAGGGCGCGATCGCCTGCTTCGTTGCGGCTGCTCTGCGCTACCTCGACGCTCACAACGGGAAGCCGGCAGGCTCGATCAGCCTGCTCATCACCGGCGACGAGGAGGGGCCTTCGATCAACGGCACGGCGAAGGTGCTCAAATGGCTCGAGGCCAGGGGCGAGCGGCTCGACGCCTGCGTGGTCGGAGAGCCGACGAATCCTCACACGATTGGTGAGGAGATCAAGATCGGCCGCCGCGGCAGCCTCAATGGCGAGCTTGTCGTCTATGGAAAGCAAGGCCACGCCGCGTACCCGCACCTCGCGGACAACCCGGTGCCCAAGCTCGCCCGCATCATCGACCGTCTATCGACGACACCGCTGGACGAGGGGACACCAGACTTCGAGCCGTCCAGCCTCCAGGTGACGGTTATCTCCGTTCCCAACACGGCGACGAACGTCATTCCCTCCGAGGCGCGCGCGAAGTTCAACATCCGCTACAACGACCTGCACCGCCGCCCGGACATCGAGGCTTGGGTCCGGCAGCAGTGCTCCGCCGCCGCGAACGAGGTCGGCGCCCGATGGAGCGTCAGCTTTTCGGGGACAGGAGACGTGTTCCTGACCCGCCCGGGGCCGCTGGTCGATACGATGGTCGAGGCCGTACGGCAGGTCACGGGGCGCGAGCCGCGGCTCACGACGAGCGGCGGCACCTCCGATGCCCGCTTCATACAAGCCTACTGCCCTGTAATCGAGTTCGGGCTGGTCAACGAGACGATCCACCAGGTGGACGAGCGGGTGCCGCTGGACGATTTGCATCAGCTCACGGCCATTTATGAGCGGTTCCTGGCAGAGTATTTCAGCAAAGCTGTTGCGAATGCGAGCTAGTTCCACTTCTCCGGTTTATTGAACAAGTTGCTCGGGTGGCTCATACTACGGGCATGCAACGGCCCTTTGTGCATCCGCCGATCGAGGATGTGGCGCTGGAGAGCGTTCTCTACGCGCTTGCCGATCCTGTGCGCCTTGCGATCCTGCTGAAGCTCGCGTCGGGCAACTGCCCGATGAACTGTTCGACGGCGGCGCCGGAGAAATTGCCGAAATCGACTCAATCGCACCACTACAAGGTGTTGCGCGAAGCGGGTCTCATCCGCTCGGAACGCCGGGGGACGGAGGTCGTCAACACGCTCCGTTGCGACGAAATCAATGCGAAGTTTCCCGGTGTTTTGCCCGCCATTCTGAAAGCAGCCGCGGCGCAATTTGGCCAGGCGACGCAAAAACCGTGAGCGTTCTTTCCCTCACTTGAAGTGCCTCGAGAGCTTCAGCCCTTGCGCCTGGTAATGGCTGCCGAGGGCCGCGCCGTAAAGCATCTCTGGCACCTCCGCCATGCGTTCGTAGATCAGCCGACCGATGATCTGGCCGTGCTCCAGTATGAACGGCACCTTGTGCGAGCGCACTTCGAGGACTGCGCGCGAGCCCGCGCCGCCTGAGGCCGCATAGCCAAATCCGGGGTCGAAGAAACCTGCATAGTGCACCCGAAACTCGCCGACGAGCGGATTGAAGGGCACCATTTCCGCTGCGTGCGTCGGTGGAACGTTCACGGCCTCCCGCGAGGCGAGGATGTAGAACTCATAAGGATCGAGAATGAGCCGCTTTTCGCCGTGCAGCTTGATGGGCTCCCAGTAGTCGAGGATGTCGTACTTGCCGGTCGCATCCACGTCTATGAGCCCGGTGTGGCGCTTCGCGCGGTAGCCAACCAGTCCGTTCTCATCGCCCACCAAGTCGACCGACAGCGCGATCCCCTGCGAGATGTCCGGATTGTCGGAGGATACGAGCCTTTCGCGCCGGTGGAGGTCGGCGAGCGCGGCGTCGCTGTCCGCGAACGTCCCCTGGCGAAACCGCACCTGGCTCAGGCGCGAGCCGCGCCTTACGACGATAGGGAAGGTTTGAGGGCAGATCTCGGCATAGAGGGGACCAGAGTATCCGGCAGGCACTTGATCGAACGAGGCAACCGCATCGGCAATGACTCGCGTGAAAACGTCAATTCGGCCGATCGAGCTCTTCGGGTTTGCCGCTGCGGAGACATCAGGAGGCAAGGCGAGCCGCTCCAAGAGCGGAACAACGTAGACGCATCCCGTTTCGAGGACTGCGGATTGCGTCAGGTCGATCTTGTGCAATGCCAGGTCGGCGAGCTTCTCCTCGACTCGCGCTTTGGGGCCCGGCAGGAAGCTCGCGCGAACGCGCCAGGCGCAGTCACCGAGCCTAAGATCAAGACTCGCTGGCTGAAGCTGCTTGTCCTCCATCGGCTCTGCGAGCTGGATATGCCCGTCGGCGATCAGCTGCCGGATCGCCTGGGCGGGCAAAATTCCGTTCGCTTTTTCTGAAGCCGCTTGATCGCCCATGCCGCACCTCCGTAGGAGACGTGTCTAGCTGTTCAGCCCTTTCGCGCCAAGTCGCGCTTACGTCTCTCCACGTCTTGCAAGCTCGCACAGCAGCCTGCCGAATAATTGATCGGCCTTCGACCTTGACGATCGCGCGCATCAGGCGTATCAGCGCAACCGCACCGTGGTGATTTGGCCGGCCGGCTTGCAGCCACGTTAAAGAACTCGCTAAAAGGCCGCGCGCAAACCTGGCCCGCGCTCGGTTTCTTGCGAGATCTGCGGCCGGGTTTTCTTTTTGCCCTGGGCCAGACAGGTAAGGAGGCGTCCATGGCACAGCGCGATAAAGTTTCGAATTTCAGCCAGCAATGGGCGCCCGAAACGATTCTCGTCCACGGCGGTCAACTACGGACCGAGTTTGGCGAGACTGCCGAGGCGCTCTTTCTCACCCAAAGTTACGTCTACGACTCTGCTGAGCAGGCGGAGGCTCGTTTTGCTGGCAACGAGCCCGGTTTCATCTATACGCGCTTTTCCAATCCGACCGTCGCGATGTTCGAAGAGCGTATGCGCCTGCTGGAAGGCGCCGAGGCGGCACGCGCGACGGCGACGGGCATGGCGGCGGTGACTGCGGCCCTGCTGTGCTATCTTCAGACCGGCGATCACATCATCGCGGCGCGCGCGATGTTCGGCTCCTGCCGCTATATCGTTGATGAGCTTTGTCCTCGCTTCGGCATCGAGACGACCCTCGTTGACGGCAGCGACATCGAACAATGGCGGAAAGCCCTGCGGCCCAACACGAAAGCGCTTTTTTTCGAAACACCGGCCAATCCGACTCTGGAGGTGGTCGACATCGCAGCGGTTTCGGCGCTCGCGCACGACGTTGGCGCACTCGTTTTCGTCGATAACGTTTTTGCCTCGCCAATTCTCCAGAAGCCGCTCGCGTTGGGCGCCGATGTGGTCATGTATTCGGCGACGAAGCACATCGATGGCCAGGGACGGTGTCTCGGCGGCGTCGTGCTGTGCTCGGAGAAGTTTCTAAAAGATTACCTGCACACATTCCTGCGCCAGACTGGGCCTTCGCTCAGCCCATTCAATGCCTGGGTGTTGCTGAAAGGATTGGAGACGCTGTCGCTTCGCGTGAAAGCACAGTGCGCCACGGCCGCAAAGATCGCCGATTGGCTGGCGGAACAATCCCTCGTCGAGCGGGTGCGCTATTGTGGCCGCCCGGATCACCCACAGGCCGACATCATCCGGCGGCAGATGTCGGGCGGCGGTCAGGTGGTGACCTTCGAGATCGCCGGCGGAAAAGAACGCGCTTTCCGATTCGTTAATGCCCTGAAGCTCATCCGAATCTCCAACAATCTCGGAGACGCGAAGAGCCTCATAACTCATCCGGCGACGACGACCCACCAGCGCCTTAGCCCCGAGGCACGGGCAGAGCTCGGCATTACGGATAGCATGCTGCGGTTGTCGGTCGGGCTCGAGGCGGCCGAGGATCTTATTGCTGACCTCGAAGCAGGGCTTGCCGCGGCGGCGTAATAGCGTCCGCCCTTCACGGCTCATCACCATCAGCAAACCGCGTTAGTTCGCGGCTTTCGGGAGTTCTGTGCCGCGGACAGAAGCCGCGTGCGCGCCAAAGGCCTCCGCGGAGGAAGTTCGCTTTGGCGCAGCGAAAGTTCGCTTGGCTGAGGAATTCTGGCCGGTCCGCGGTGGCCCTCTCCTCTCTTCTGCTAGCTCCAAAATCACCCCGTTATAAGGCCGCTGTCCCCGGTGTGGGCGAACGATCACGCTCCCCAAGAATAAGCAAATCTTCACGTTTGGTGGGTAGTCTGCGCATATTGACGGATCTAACAAAGGGTTATACGCAAAAAGTGCAGACGATCAAATCTGACTAGGGGGGCAGCAATGATCGTGATTGTCGACGAGCGCCAAACTGTGTCGGAAGGGTTCGCGTCTTGGTTCGACCGGGAGGGCGTCTCGGCAACCGGTCTACGACCAGCGGAGTTCGATCAGTGGGTCGATAGCGTATCTCAGCCTGACATCATGGCCGTCGAAGCGTTCCTCCTCGGGGATTGCCGCGAACGCTTTGCACTTTCTCGCAAGATCAAGGGAAAGGCTGCCACAGCGCCCGTCATTGCTATGAACGAGCGGCGGTCTCTTGAGGAGACGCTCGAGCTCTTCGCGGCCGGTGTGGACGACGTCGTTCGCAAGCCTATCCACGTACGCGAAATCCTGGCGAGGATCGAGGCGATCCGCCGCCGTGGCAATCAGAGCGGCCCGGAATGCGCAGAGGCGGGTGCGATTCGTGTCTTCTTCGACGGTCGCGATCCCGAGGTGCACGGCGAGGTTCTGCCATTGCCACGGCGGGAGCGGCGCATCCTTGAGTATCTGGTCATGAACAAGGGCCGGCGCGTTACGAAGACCCAGATCTTCAACTCAGTGTACGGTTTGTTCGGCGAGAACATCGACGAGAACGTGATCGAGAGCCACATCAGCAAGCTGCGCAAGCGGCTTCGTCAGCGGCTTGGTCATGATCCGATCGATTCACAGCGCTATCTCGGGTACCGGCTCGTTTTCCAATAGCGCAGCGGGGTAGCGCGCGGGGAGCGGTCGTGCGGCGCGATCGCTCCCCATCAGCTTTATGCAAGCCGGACGTGCTTTCATTCATCGCAGAGGGACGTAGGGGGACACCGAGAAATGAGCCTCTATGGCATGATGCGAACGGGCGTTTCCGGCATGGCCGCGCAATCAGCCCGACTCGGCACCGTGGCCGACAATATCGCCAACGTGAGCACGACTGGCTACAAGCGCGCCTCCACGGAATTCTCCACGTTGGTGTTAGACGCGGGTGCGGGCTCTTATCTTCCGGGCAGCGTTGAAACACACACGCGGTACGCGATTTCCAGTCAGGGCGCGCTGACCTACACGACCTCCGCGACTGATCTCGCGGTGCGCGGTGACGGCTTTTTTCTTGTCTCAGCCCCTGGCGGGCAGATCTACATGACCCGAGCCGGCTCCTTCGTTCCGGATGGTGAGGGGCGATTGGTGAATGCGGCCGGCTACAGCCTCATGGGCTATTCGCTTGCCACCGGCGAGCCGCAGGTCGTCGCCAACGGTTTTGCCGGGCTCGAGGTGATCAATATTCGCGAGCTTGGCCTGCGCGCCAATCCGTCAACGGAAGGTACTTTCTACGTTAATTTGCCGGTCAATGCAGCTGCAATTCCTGCGGCTCAGCTGCCATCGACAAACGCTGCCAACGCAGAATTCAACGGAAAAACCTCACTCATTGTTTACGACTTCGTCGGAAACGAGGTCGTTCTCGATGTGTACAGCGCCAAAGTGGCGCCGAACACATGGGAGGTGACGATCTTCGATCGATCGGCACAGGCAGCGGGCGGCGGCTTTCCTTACACCGGTGGGCCACTTGGCACTGTGACGCTGACATTCGATCCAACCACCGGGCGGCTTGCCGCTGCGAGCCCGACATCGATGACTATCACGGTGCCGAATGGCGCTCAACTTACTCTCGACTTGTCTCAAACGACCGAGCTGGCGGCCGATTACACAGTCATTGCAGCGCAGGTGAATGGCAACGCCCCAAGCGAAGTCGAGGCTATTGAAATTTCCGAAACCGGCGAGCTTTACGTGGTGTACAGCAACAACACGCGAATTGCGACACATCGCATTCCTCTTGCCACGGTAAGGAGCCCTGACAATTTGAGGCCGCTCTCCGGCAATCTCTTTATGCCAACGGCGGAGTCCGGCGACATCAGAATTGGTTTCGCGGGAACCAGCAGTTTTGGGACAATGGTTTCGGGGGCTCTGGAGCAATCGAATGTCGACCTCGCATCAGAGCTGACCACGATGATCGAGTCCCAGCGCAATTACACGGCCAACTCAAAGGTCTTCCAGACTGGCGCAGAGTTGATGGACGTTCTCGTCAATCTCAAGCGCTGATGATTTTGCCGAAATAATGCGGTTCTGAGCGGCCTGGAAATGACTCTTACATCGGCACTCGACGTCGCCCTTAGCGGATTGTCGGTCACCTCAAGCCGCACATCTATTGTGTCTCGCAACATCGTCAATGCGGCCCAGTTTCTGGCATCGCGCAAAATCGCGAACGTTGTAACTGCGCCCGATGGCGGCGTCCGGCTTGCTGCCATCACGCGGGCGGCCGATGGTGCTTTGCTGTCTCAAATGCTTGCCGCCAATTCCGCAACTGGCCAGCAGCGGAGCATTGTCGAGGCGCTGGATCGACTTCACGGAACGGTGCTGGATCCCGAGCTCGATGCCTCTGTGGCCGCGTTGATCGGCAAGCTGATGGACGCGATTCAAATCTATTCGGCGGCGCCCCACGATACCGTTGCCGCACAGTCGGCCATCTCGGCAGCCCGAAATTTGGCGGATGCGCTGAACAGCGCCACGGAAACAGTGCAAAGGCTGCGCCAGGAAGCGGACGCAGAAATCGCCAGCTCGGTGAGCCGTCTCAACGAACTATTGGCCCAATTCGAGACGGTCAATGCCGCGATCGTCAACGGTACGCGCTCCGGTGCCGACATCACGGACCACCTCGACCATCGCGATCGCCTTCTTCTGGCCATTTCCGAAGAGGTGGGCATTCGGACCATGGTGCGGCCCGACAACGATATGGTCATCTTTACGGACAGCGGCGTAACACTGTTCGAAACGAAACCGCGAGCGATTACGTTCGAGCCGACTCTCGTCTATACCGCCGGAACCACCGGCTATGCGGTATTCGCGGATGGTGTGCAGATCACTGGCTCTGCCGCCGGCATGGCGATCGGAAGCGGCCGGCTTGCCGGACTGATAACGATCCGCGATGAAATCGCCACCACCTATCAAAATCAGCTTGATGAGATTGCTCGCGGGTTGATCGAAACCTTTGCCGAGAGCGACCAGAGTGATCCGCCGTCATTGCCCGATGCTCCGGGATTATTCACGTACGCTGGTGCCACCAGCGTGCCGCCCTCTGGCACGATCATTCCCGGTCTCGCTGGAATGATCATCGTGAACCCGAGCGCGGATCCTGCGCAGGGCGGAGATGTCACGAAACTGCGTGACGGCGGGCTATCTGGTCCTGAATATGTGTATAACACAACCGGTGCACCGGGATTTTCGGATAGGCTTCAAGAGCTGATCGATCGGATGGCGCAACAGCGCGCATTCGACCCGGCTGCGCAACTGGGTGGAACAGCTACTTTGGCCGGATTTGCCGCGAGTTCCGTTGCGTGGCTCCAGGAGGCGCGCTCGGCGGCCAGTTCTGAAATGGATTATCGGGCCACCTTATTCGAACGCACATCAGAGGCACTTTCCAACGCAACCGGCGTCAACCTCGATCATGAGATGACGCTGCTTCTCGAACTCGAGCGCTCGTATATGGCGACCGCACGGCTGATCTCCGTGATCGATGAAATGCTACGCGTGCTGATTGCGGCGGCGGGGTGATCGGAATGAAATTGCTGGCCGTTTCCACCCATGCGCTTCTTGAGGCGATGCGGCTTTCGGTGATGAAAGCACAAAGCCGACTGGCCGCGGCGCAGAAGGAGGTCACCACCGGCCGCCATGCGGACGTTGGCCTAAGTCTCGGTTTCAGAGCTGGGCATACCGTTTCTCTACGGAGTGAGCATGCGCGGCTCACGACCATTCTCGATTCCAATGCAGTCGCAAAAACACGCCTCTCTGCAACACAGAATGTCTTGGAAAGCCTGGCCGCGGATGCGGAATCGTTCCTCGGTGATTTGATCGCAAGCCGGGATAGCGATATGGGACCGGAGGTTCTGGTGGCGGAAGCCCGGTCACGGCTCACATCGCTCATCAATGCGATCAACACGGTCGTCGAAGGCGTGCATATTTTTGGAGGGATCAACACGGGAACCGCGCCTCTTGCGCATTATTTCAGCGATCCGCCACCACCCAGCCGCCAAGCGGTGGCGAATGCGTTCTTGTCGGCGTTTGGCATTTCTCAGTCCGATCCTGCAGTTGTGAATATATCGGCTGAGGATATGCAGGCGTTTCTGGACGGCGCATTCAGTGCGCTCACCGACGAAGCGGCGTGGTTGGCCGACTGGTCCAAAGCATCAAACCAGAACATGACCAGTCGGATCTCGAAAAACGAGGTGATTGAGACCTCCGTCAGCGCCAACGCAGAGCCCATCCGGAAGCTCGTCAGTGCCTACGTCATGGTGGCCGACTTGGGTGCTGAAAACCTCAACGAAAGCGCGTTTCACGCCATCGTCGATACGGCTGTGAAAACGGTGGGGGCAGCAATTCAAGGTCTTACGGCTCTGCGAACAACCCTCGGCATTGCTGAGGAGCGCATTGCGGCTGCGAACGAGCGGATGACGATTCAAATGGATGTGCTGGCCAACCACATCGTCAATCTTGAGGCGGTTGATCCTTATGAAGCTTCGATTCGCGTGACGTCCCTGCTGACGCAAATCGAGACAGCGTATGCACTGACGGCGCGCCTCCAGGAAATGAGTCTCGTCCATCACCTCTAGGCAGCTTTCCCCGTGGAAGACCAATGACCGTTGAAGCTCATAACGCTGCCTACGCCGAAATGCTCGAGGATACGCCGCGGTTGGCGCGCGAACGCGAACGGGCGGCAATCGAGCGAGCGATCGAGCTGTTGCACCTGGCGCAGGAGAAGGGAGCGGGCTCGCGCGAAGCAGCCGAGGCGCTGCTCTACCT
>QGVC01000339.1 GCA_003242645.1 Pseudomonadota bacterium | reverse complement strand
AGCAGGGGCAGGTCACGCTCGAGACCGATTGATGTCAGTAAATTGGCTAGGGAGATTATGAAAAATCCATAGTACTTGAAGAAGCCCAGAATAACCAGGTTGAGCGCAACAGAAACTCCAACGACCCATTTTCTGTGTCGATCCAAGGTGAGGGATGTAAGCAGGACACCGGCGACGTAATTGATGGTAGTGCTGACGAACAGGAGGCCCAGAAAACGCCAGTCCCAATATCCGTAGAAGAAGTAGCTCACCCCTAAGAGGAACGCCTTGTGCAGATCGAGGCGATCGCGCAGCATCCAGCTGACCAGGAACACCACCACGAAGAAGACGCCGAAGTCAAACGTCGGGAACAACATGACCGGGTGTTTTCTTCCTCGAGATGTTGATCCTGTTCACCTCCCCCAATGAAAAGTAATAAGATCGGACAATGCCGAATTAGCGCGTCCTCGTCCCAAGGGCGCAAGCCACCCAGATCAACAGGGTGGACTATGAATTAAGTTTGCAGCTCCCTTCAGAGCTGGCTTTCGACAATAAACCTCGTAATCCCAGCACGTAGACTGGACCTGATTTCAATTTGCAGAGCGCGACGCGGCGGCCGCGGCCCGTAGGTCAGCGCGTATACGTCGAGCGACGAACTCGCCGAGCTTCTGAGAGCCCGCGACTGTCAAGTGGATGCCATCGCCGTCCCGCAGGCGCTGCATTCGGCCGTCGAGAGCTATTCCATAGGCGCTATAGCCCCCGTCCTCGCCTGCGAACAGCTTTTCGACGTCGAGAAACACCATGTCGTAGCGTCTCGTGGCTTGGCGGAAATAGGCGTTGAACCGCCGATAATCACGCGTCATTTGGGTCGAGCGCACACTTGGCAAGCCGACCCAGTAAACGGCAGCGCCACTCTCGTTGAGCATGGAAAGGAGCCGGTCGACGCGTCGAAGATACTCAGCGCGCCATGGCTCCGAGAACCGCTCGAGCCGCCGGCCCGCCACGCGCATGTCCTGGCGGTCGTTGCCTCCCATGGCTATCACGACGATCTGCGGCTCGTGCTTGTCGAGCACTTCCCGGATGACCGCCATCCAGTCGTACACGTCGTCGCGCACCAAGCCAGTGGCCGCTTTGGTCCGTTTGATCACGGTGACATCTTTGCGATCGCGCAGAGCCCATCGGAGGCCATCGGCGAGCTCTGCTGCGAAGGAATCACCGAACACGTAAAGCCGGTAGGGTTCCTTTCGCTTCAGGGGCTTGATGTAGGGTTCTTCCGTGAGCTGCCCAGCGCCCACTACCGCACTCGGCTGCATGAGGAGCCCTAGCGAGAGGGCGATGGCAGAGAGAAGAGTACGGACGACAACTCCGCCTCGGGCAAGCTCGCCAGAGGTTTCTCGCATCACGTGCTCCCGGTTGTGGACTTCTCGTATTAGCAGAAGCTGTTAACTGGCTCACACATATGAGCTAGCATGTCAACCGTGAAACCCGAACCAGGCTGCCCGACCGTCAAATCAGGTAAACCTCCTTTCACTCAGGGTTGTGTGCTGATCATTCTTCCGGCCCGCTCCAATCTTCACGGAACAGGCAAGAGGAGGTAGCAGGAGGAACGCATTTACTCAGTTGTGCGACAGGTGGGAAGCTACGATGAGGTCGCGCGAGCTTTATGGTTGTTATGCAACGTTCAATCTTGCTCGGGTAGCTCAAACGCGGCGATCTCTACACACGGAAAGCACAGTCTTCGAAAGCCATTATGGGCGGAGAAACTGCCGTAGCAGATCTCTCGCCTTCTTTTTCGTGCTGCCTGCATCTCTCTCATCGTCATTCAGAAAGTTCTGCAACGCTTGCTCCAGATCCTTGCCCTTGATCTGTTTCCCGATTTCCTTGACCGCCTCGACGACGTCATTTGGATTCTTGAGAACGGCTTGAAGATCAGCCGTATAGACCGGACGATCCCAGGAGCCAGTGATACGGATCGGCAGCTCGAGCTCGGCAGCGGCTTTGCCACCTCCATCCGCCGCCGGCACTACAAGCTTAGGGCGGAGAGTGTAGTCGAGCGTGCGGCGCGGGAGATCGGCCGTTCCGGAGCCGGTGACGCGAACGAGGGAGCTCGCAATTCGCAGATCGCGGTTCTCTGCAATTCCGTTGCGGATTGTGAATGAGGCTGCAAGCTCGCGGAAGCTGGTCTTGTCCGCCGCGTTGCGCTCCAGTCGCGGGAGGCGTCCACGCTGGAGGGCGGTGATCATACCGGGGATATCGAAACCGACCAGCGCGCCGTCTTGAAATGAGAATTCCGCGTTGCCGTTCAGCGTTTCGACGAATTCTTTCTCCGACCGCCCTTTTCCTTCCAGAGCAAGTACTACGCGGCCTTTGCCGTCGATCCAATCGAATTCAGCGGCATCTCTCAGCAGGTCGAGTGCAGAAACCCTATCGAGCTGCAGGTTTGCCTGCAAAACAGGTATGGATTGGGCGCTGTCGAGCCGGATGGTGCCCGTTGCCGTGCCATCATAAAGCTGCATCCGGTCGATGGTGGCGTTCAGGACGCGGTCGGCCAGTGTAGCGGTGATGTGCGTGGTTCCGGCCTGTATGTCGCGATAGGTGAGGCGGTCGACGACCAGCCTGACGGCTGCATCCAAGTCTCCCAAGCCATCGAACTCGAAGGCAACGTCGCTCCATCCGTGCCTGGCGATGAATCCACGGACCTGCGTGCCGTTCGTTTGCGTCCCTCTCAAGGAGTCATCTTCGGTACCGCGTGGAGGGACGTTGGCATCGTCAGCACTGCCACTCTGGCTGTTTGATCCACCGGGTCTCAACCAACGCGTAAGGTCGAGTGCACTGATTTTGAGGTCGGCATCGAGCCGCGGTCTGGGACCTGATCGCGTGTCCAGTGTAGCGGCTCCCTCGATTGTCCGATCGCCGATATTCCCGCTGATGCTGGACAGGGAAACCGATCTTGGCGTCGTCTCCAACCGCGCGCGCAGTGTAACTAGCCCATCTTCGTCTTCTGCAAGCGAGGCGTCTAACCAGTCGGCGAGTGTGCGGAGTGACGCGGCTTTCACTTCCAGCTCTCCGTCGAGCCTCGTCGCGGGCGAGGTCGTAATTGTTCCGTCGTAAGCTGCCTCGGCCGGATCGCTGGAGAGCTGTATCGCGAGCTGTGATGGGGCTCCGGAGAGCAAGGTTGCGAGCGAGTCGAGGCTGCTGCGGAAGTCGACTTTCTGCTCCCGCAGCACAAAGCTGCCCTGTGCCTCCACCCGATTACTGAGGCTGGGGACGCTCGCCTCAAGGTTCAGACCGCTAATCGTTTCCCTGAGATCGCGTCTTTCATCCGTGTAATGCAGCCTGCCATCCTCAATTCGCACGTTGGCGACAGGAATGGCCGCCAGGATCGCGAATCGGCTTGGGGCCGCCGAGCCGCCCGCGTCGACTCTCGAACCGCCGGCTCCACGGGCAGGTCGATCGAAAACCCAGTTCCGGCGACCGTCTGCGTCGATCCTTAGACTGAGCTCAGGCCTCCGCAGCACGACTCGCTCGACCTGCAGCTCGCCGACGAGCAGCTGTCGCAGCGGTGCTTCGATCTCCAGCTCTTCGACGCGGGCCATCGGCCCTCCTGCCATGCCCGGCGGCGCCGAAAGCACGACGTCGCGCAGTGTGAGGCCGACGCTCGGATAGAGCCTCAAGGAAGCGCCCCCGGCCACCGAAAGGTCGCGTCCGGTTTGCTCCCTCACCTCCTGCACGATCTTGTCGCGCAGAAGATCGGTCGGCGTGGCGATGAAAAGGAACGTCGCCACCGCCACGGCAAGGGCGGCAATGCTGACCACACCCCACGTCAAGGCAGCAGCGAGTGGGCTTGATCGGCCGCGCCTGCCGGGGCGATCCGGATGCCGCCGCGACGGAGGGCGCGAAGGGCGTGCCGGGACAGAGCTGCGGCCTGGTCGCTGCGGCCGGGAGCTGTCGGTGTCCGATCGACGTGGATGTGTCATCAGTCAGCTGCAGCCTCAAATTGCATC
>QGVC01000338.1 GCA_003242645.1 Pseudomonadota bacterium | reverse complement strand
CCGCCGACGCCTTGCGCAGGATCTCGTTGGCCTGGCGCAGCTCCCGACCTTCGCGCTCCAGGGCCTTGATCCGCGCCTGCTCGTCGGTCGTCAGCCCGGGCCGAAGCCCGCTGTCGCGCTCGGCCCGCCGAACCCATGTCCGCAGCGTCTCCGCCTTGCAGCCGATCTTCCCGGCCACCGACGTAATCGCCGCCCACTGGGAGCTGTGCTCGCCCTGGTGGTCCAGGACCATCCGCACCGCCCGCTCACGCACCTCGGGTGCGTACCTCGTCAATTTGTTGCTCATGGCTCCATCCTCTCAAGGTTTGGAGCCTCCGGGAAAGCCGGGGCGATTCAAGCCCCCAGTCTGACACCCCGTTCAGCCAATCCTGCCATCGAGCACCACCAGTAGGTCTCCCGCACGACTACTCACATTCCGGCGACACTAAATTCTTCCATCCCGTTACGAATCGCCCTATGCAATCTTCCGCCAGCTCTTCGTCCGCACTACTGATTCATAGCGTGGGCCGGTGTCAACAAGGAGATCACAAATGAGCTTCACATTCGGCATTTCGACTTGCTCCTGGGTAAGGAACTCATCGCGCTCTGGCAGCTACTTCGACCGCGCACCAGTCCACGAGTAGTCATCAAACTGAATGATTCCACCCACCTTCAGCAAGCGATCGCAAAGAGGAAACGCACATGCATCGCGCTCAAACGTATGGCACCATCCAAGCAGATAAAATCGAACATCGGTCCACCACCATCCCGGATCAGCCGCATCAGCGACCAATTGCAGCTACCCCGTGGCGCTTCCAATTCTCATACCCAATCGCATTGCGAAATCCCAGCTGTTCGAGATCCTTTATTACCCTCGATACGCGCCCTTCGAAATCAAACAAGTGAAGCTCACCGCGATTACCAAACGCACGCGCAAGCTCCACAGATGTTGCCCCTACCCCGACTCCGATCTCCGCAACCACGGGATACGGATTCCGTTCAGCAAACTCCTTGACCGTCTGAACCGTCAATCGATCCGGTATCGAGATCGCTGCACATGCGGGATCACTCAGTTTCTCTAACACTTGCGACGCCCCTCTTTATGAACTCACTGATTCCGCACTGCGGCGCTCTTCGACGTCACTTCTGCCGCAGAAGGTCACCGCGACAACAACGCTTACTGGCAACTCTCGTGATCCGCCCCGAGCTCCCGCAAACCGCTCTACCACGACACGCAGATTCCGAACTCGAGTTTCACGTGCGCCATCCATGTACTGCTTCAGCCCAACCGCTGCTTCGCTTTTCATCGTCCCTTCGTTCTGTCCCCCACCGCCCCGGATCACCGAGCCCAGCAACGGAATAGAGCGCTGCGCACTACGGCAGAGTTGCCACAAACTGCATGTTTTCACCATCGACAACGAGCCGAAGCCGCCCCGCCGCCTCGAACTCTTTGACCGCTTTGTACACTCCGTGGTGGCGCGCATTCACATCGGAGTTGTAGTCGTCTCCCATGATGAATCCACCTGGCTTGATCTTCCTGATACCTAACTCCAACTCGCGAAGTGTTTGTTCGTACTGATGCGAGCTATCGATATACAGCCAATCAAAGTAGCCGTCTGGCATCGAACTAAGGAACTCGTCACTGAACTCCACCCGCGGTTCAATGAGCTTGGCCTCAATCTCGGGCCGATACTCGTCGAGTATCCGCACCAGTGCGCGAACGGTTGACTTATCCCCCTGCGCCCAGGGCCACGTCGCCGACAATCTGTACCACGGGTCAACCAGATAGAGCTTCGAAGGCCGCGTCGAAAGCAGATAGCTAACAAATGCGCCCTTGAACACACCGATCTCTGCCCCGATGCCTCCCTCATACATGAAGCGGCTAATAACGGCGAAGCGCCATTCACAGCGGCGCGGAGACGAGCTCGGTTCATCTAGGCATGCCAAGCGCCTAGGGTTGCCGTTTTCTGCTTGAATTTCCGGTGACATCTTGCAACCACCCTTTGACCCCGCAATTGACGACGCAACCACCTTCCGCGTTGTTCGTCCGTGAACTAGCAAACCAACTGAATCTCGTACGCCCCGAACAGCGGATGCCGCCCTAAAGCCAACACGACACATCACCACCTTATGACACTTATCATGCCGTGCTTCAGCAGACTCTCCACCTGCTCATACCTGGCGCTCTCCGAAGCGTATAGTGACAACGTCGGATGTTGCTCCAGAACCGCGGCATAGCACCGGTACTCGAGACTACCATCCCAGTAGTTCTTTTCCGCGATCGCGTTTCGAATCCGCGTCAGCGCGTCGGGAAGAAACTTGAAGTGCAGAATTCCGATATAGCAAGCCGACTTAAAGTTGTCGCCGTAAGGCCAAATGTGATGAGGATTCGCGAAGACGTCATACCCCTGCAGCCTAAACAGAGGATACTTGGTCAGTTCCGGCCGGAAGTTCTTGTCAGCGATTGAGAATGCACGCTGACGTGGTCCTCCCTTACGAGAGATGATTTCCCGAAACTCGGCCTCGCGATAGCCCGTGCAATCGAAGTACGGATATGCATCAAGAAGCCTCGCACCGCGCTTGTACGTGGACCGGAGCAGCGGTCCGTCGCCGTACATGTCGATGAGAAAGCCGCGGACACGAAGCACGCCGTGCTTGTCCATAACCCGCACCAGATCGCGAAATGACCTACCGCGATCTAATCCATCGAATACCAGATGCTCGTCGGCGTCGACGTAGATGTACCAGCGGTCGCGTCCGTACATGGTGATAGCCAGATTGATCCACCCGTGCTTCTTCTTCCAGTCGAACGGCCGGCGAGCGCGGAAAAGATCGACATCGGCCTGCTCCATCAGGTACTCCACTGTTCCGTCCGTGGAGCCGTTATCGATGATTACGAATTTCTCAATCCCTGCGCTGCGGTAGTGACGAAGGAAGTCGGGCAGCCGGTCGTTCTCGTTCCGCACTACAGAGATGACAATGGGATTGTCTGCATGGGGCGACCCCGGCCGCACCGCAATCGACTCGAGATTGACCTCCAGGTACTCGGCCATCACCTCCGCCACGTACGGCGGAAAGTCAAGCGTCCCCAGGCTCTTCAAAGCGCTAGCCGCCAGCATGAACCACCTCGCCAGGCTGCGTGCCTGTGGCGATATCGTTTGTCAGCCGAGCATCCCTGGCCAGAGCGACTGCCATCACCGCGCTTTCGCCCGTCACGCTATCGACGACCACTGTGGAGTTGACTCTTGCGTTCGGAAGTCGGTCGGCGACCTGTGCCACGAACTTCTCTCCACCGCCTCGAGTGAATTGCGCGCCGGATTCATAGAGGGCGAGCAGACTCTTCTCATGAAGCGCCTTCACGAGGGACTCGAGTATGGCTGTCAGGTTTCCTGACGCACTCGAAGTAAGAAGATTTACGCCGACCACGATGTCGTATGGACCCCGTGCATCCCGCGCGATGTCGTCGAGCCTCACGTGCCGATACGTGCCGAACAGCTTTCCAGCAGCTCCGAGGTTGTCTCCCACACTGAGGCAATTCATCCCCGCAGCGTGTCGCCCCCGCATTTCAAAGAAGCTGTACAGATGTCGATGACGCTCCAGCGAACCGCAGCTCCGACAGCGCGGCGGTTTCCCCTTTACTAAGCGCCCTCCCGGTCCTGGAATGAAGCTGCACCCACCGCATACGTTGCACGATGAAGCGCGGTTCCTCACAACTTCCGCCAGCTTGTCGAACTCCGGTCCTGCCAGGTGGCGAACAAGCGCCTGCATGTAGCCGGCCATCTGGGCAGCCTCCGCTGTCACTTCGAGCGCCGATTGCACGTACTCTGCCGGCGCGCCGGTCTGCTCGAGCAGCTGGACATGCTTCTCAAGAAGCTCTAGCAGGTTGTTTTCGACACGCGAGACCGCAGGAGGCACGTACTCCTTGTGGCCAAGTGTCCAAGTGAGCCAGCTCTTGCCTCTACGACGAAGCTGTGTGTACAACCCATCGACACGGCACCTCAAGGTTTCACACAAA
>QGVC01000031.1 GCA_003242645.1 Pseudomonadota bacterium | reverse complement strand
GGCGTCCTGGAGATGGGCGTCGTCGTGGTCACACGTGTTGTCATCTGCCGTTTGCTGAGCCTGAGGCTGCTCCGGCTGGCTCGCAGCGCCATTGGTCGACGCAGGTGCTGCTTGCGCGGATGAGCCCCCGCCCAGCATGCTGGAAATGGTGTTGGCGAGCAGCATGCCGCCGGCGACGCCTGCCGCCGTTGCCAGCGCCGATTGGAGGAAGCTGCCCTGCTGCGGCCCTTGCGGCTGTTGACCAAGCGGACCGCGTGTCTGCGGCGCGCCAATCGGCCCGCTTCGGCCCTCCGACGACGAATTCAGGCGGCTGCCAGCGTTGGGCACGCTGCCGCTTGCCGGCGTACGCTGAGCAGTTGCTGCCGGGCGCGCTCCACCAAACAGTCCGCTGAGGAAGCTGCCGGATTGCGCCGGAGCCTGGGCTGCCTGCGCTTCCAGCTCCTTGACCCGCGATTCGAGCTCACGGATGCGCTGATCGGCCTGCTGCAGAGCATGCTCCTGAACGAGCACTGACTGCACCAGCATGTAGGCCGCATCCGGGATCTGCTGCACGGACTCGTTGATCAGAGCTTCCGCCTCGGGATCCTTTTGCGGACTACCGAAGGAGCGCATGCGGTCAAATAGACCGGAAATGAGCTGGCGTTCTTCTGGGGTCATCCATGTCTCCTGGGCGGTTAACCACGGGCAGTGATGTAAGCCATCGCGATGGCCTCGCAAGAGGGCCTTCAAACATTTTTTCGAGCTTCAGCGTGGTCTGTAGCCGCTTAGAAGACGGCACCTCGGGCAGCGACCGGCCAAACCGCCTCCACGGTCGCCTCCCGCAACCGCGGGCCCCGGACGCAGACGTACCAATCGTGCAGATTGACCGTCGGATCGCAGTGGCCCGGTATCAAGACGACTTTGTCGCCTCGCTGCAGTTTGTGCTCACATTCGGTCAAATCGAGGACGCCGTGCTCATCAGAAGGCCGATGATATTTTGCGCCAGGAAGCTCCGGCAAATCGGGAAACCCTGAGTCATTGCTCAGCGCCTTATGTCCCGCATCGATGACCGCGCGGTTTGCCTCCGGCACACTCATGACGGTCGCGAGCACGAACAGAGAATGTTCGAACGCATCGAAACGCGAGCCGTTCTGATTTTGGTTTCGGCCGTAGTCGGCATCCATGAACACGTAGGAGCCGGGCTGTAGCTCGTTCCAAATGCCGCTGGCGGCTTCGATCTCCAGCGTCCCGGTCCCTGCACCGCCGATGATGTGGCAGGTCAGGCCGACGCGGTTGAGCTCGGCAATGGTTTCTTTCACGCGTTCGCCCGCCTTGGCGATCGCCTCTCGACGCTCCGCATATGTGCGAAAATGCTGTGCTGATCCGTGGTAGGCCTGCAAACCACCGAACGCAAGGTGAGGCGATGCTGCGATCACGGAGGCAAGCTCGGCCGCTTCGCGACCGTGGGCGATGCCACAGCGGCGACCGCCGCAATCGATTTCAACCAGCACTTCGAGGCGCACACCTGCACGAGCTGCCGCTGCGGCAAGCTCACGGACGTTGTCGTGACTGTCCGTGCAAACGGCAACACGGGCTTCGCGTGCCAGCCAGGCCAGCCGGTCCAGCTTCCGCGCGCCGGCAATTTCGTTGGTAATCAGCACATCGCGGATGCCGCCGCGGATCATGATCTCCGCTTCGGAGATCTTCTGGCAGCAGACGCCGACAGCTCCGTGCGCGATCTGCTTGTGCGCGATCAGCGGCGACTTGTGCGTTTTCGCGTGCGGCCGGATTCGGATGTTGTACCGCTGGGCCAGATCCTCCATGCGCTTGAGATTGCGCTCGAACGCATCGAGGTGGATGACGAGCGCCGGTGTGTCGATGTCGGCAAATGGCATGCCCGGCTCTGCGGGCGGAGGCATCGTCACTTTGCGTTGTCCTTTCGCTCTCGAGGCTTGTCACCGGCCTGCGGGTAGCGTCCAGTGTCGAGGAGCCGCGACGTGTATTCCTCATACGTCAGTCCGGCCTCCGCTGCGCGGCGCAAGCGGAATAGCACAATATCGCGTGGCGGTGTTTTCCAAGCCTCAGCATGGGCCTGTTTCCAGGCATACCGCACGTACAACAGCTTGCCCGGAGGCTCATCGTCGTCGAGCGGCGGTCCGCCATTGTGACCGATCCCGAAGGTCGGCCACTCCTTTGGTCGAACCCAGTATTGCTCCTTGATCAAGCGCCGCTCCCGCCGCGGCGATCTTTGGGACGAACGGTGCCGCACCATAAGAGTGGCAGAAGCAAAAAGTCGAGGAGATGGCTACGGCGTCCCACTCACGCCCGGATCGGCCTCTTCAACCTCGCTCGCGACGATTGTTCCGCCTCCGACCGCTTCAGCGAACTTGATGAAAAAAGTATCCGCATTCTTCTTGGCGACGCTGTTGATGAGGCGTGAGCCCAGCTGGGCGATCTTGCCGCCGACGTTGGCCTCTACGTCATAGATGAGTCGCGTGCCGCCATCCTCCGTCGGTTCGAGGCGCACCGCAGCGCCGCCTTTGGCGAAGCCGGCAACACCGCCTTCGCCTTCGCCGCTGATCTTGTAGCTGTTCGGAGCGTCGATGTCGCTCAGGCTGACCTTGCCTTTGAAGCGCGCATTGACGGGCCCGATCTTGACCCGCGCAACGGCCCGGAAGGTGTTCTCGCCATCCGGCTCGAACGTTTCGCAGCCGGGAATGCAGATCTTGAGCACCTCGGGATCGTTGAGCATTGCCCAAACGCGTTCCCGGTCGGCTGCGAGGATCACCTCGCCACTCATGTTGACGGCCATATCTTAAGCGATCCGATCTGCAATTCCCTGGCTGTAAGTTCAGGCCGCAGCGGCTTCCACCGCACGCCGTGCCATCACCGTCACGAGGTGAGCGCGGTATGCGGCATCAGCATGGATATCGGAGTTCATGAGCGACGGATCGACCGTGATGCCTTTGAGAGCATCCGGCGTGAACGAGTTCGCCAGCGCCGCTTCCATGTCCGTCGCGCGGAAGACGCCGTTCTGGCCTGCGCCCGTCACGGCGACGCGCACGCCTTGTGGTCCCTTCGCGACCGCGACGCCCACCATCGCATAGCGCGAGGCCGGGTTCGGGAACTTGGCGTAAGCGAACCGCTCCGGGATCGGGAACGACACGCGAGTGATGATCTCATCCTCCTCGAGCGCTGTCGTAAACAGGCCCTGGAAGAAATCATCGGCTGCGATTTCCCGCTTGTTCGTGTGAACCGTCGCATCGAGCGCCAGCACCGCCGCTGGATAGTCGGCAGCTGGATCGTTGTTCGCCAGCGAGCCGCCGAGGGTGCCGCGGTTCCGAACGTGGGGATCGCCGATGCTTTCCGCCACCTTGCAGAGACCAGAGATCGCGGCGGCGACCACGGAGCTTTCGGCGACCTGCGCATGCGTGGTCATCGCTCCGATGACGAGCCGGTCCTCGGTGCGCTCGATGCCTTTGAGCTCCGCGACGTCGCGCAAGTCGACAACGAGAGGAGGGCTCGCGAGGCGCTGCTTCATGGTGGGGATCAGCGTCTGGCCGCCCGCGAGCAGCTTGGCGCCAGAGCCGTCGGCCAGAAGGGTAGCCGCTTCGCTTACGGTGCTGGGTCGCTGATAGTCAAAAGCGTACATCTCGCGCCTCCCTTATTCCGCCGCCATCTTCCGCACCGAGGATTGGGCCGCGCGCCAGACAGCTTGCGGCGTCGCGGGCATGGAGATGTTTTCGTGCCCCAGCGCATCGGTGATCGCGTTGATGAGTGCAGCAGGCGCCGCAATTGCGCCGGCCTCACCACAACCTTTGACGCCAAGCGGATTGGACGGGCACGGCGTATTGGTCATGGCGACGGTGAACGAGGGCAGGTCGTCAGCCCGCGGCATGCAGTAGTCCATGAAGCTCGCTGTCAGGAGCTGGCCGGACGAGTCGTAGACTGCGCGCTCGAGCATCGCCTGTCCGATTCCTTGAGCGACGCCACCGTGGACCTGCCCCTCGACGATCATCGGGTTGATGATGACGCCGAAATCGTCGACCGCTGTCCAACGGTCGATGCGCGTCACGCCCGTCTCGGGATCGATCTCCACCTCGGCGATGTGCACGCCCGACGGGAAGGTGAAGTTCGTCGGATCGTAGAACGAGCTTTCCTTCAGGCCAGGTTCGATCTCCGAGCTGTCGAACTTGTGTGCGGTGTAGGCCTGAAGGGCGACCTCGCCGAACGTCATCGACTTGTTGGTGCCGCGGGCCGAGAAGACGCCGTCGTTGAAATCGACCGTATCCTCCGGCACCTCCATGCAACGCGCAGCGATCTTGGTTGCCTTGGCGACCACCTTGTCGAGTGCCCTGGAAATGGCCGACATGCCGACCGCGCCTGACCGCGAGCCGTAGGTGCCCATGCCCATCTGCACCTTTTCGGTGTCGCCGTGGATGATCGAGATTTGATCCATCGGGATGCCGAGGCGATGCGAGACGAGCTGCGCGAACGTCGTCTCGTGGCCCTGGCCATGGCTGTGCGAGCCGGTGAACACCTCGACTGTGCCGATCGGATTGACACGGACCTCGGCCGACTCCCACAGGCCCACGCCAGCGCCGAGCGACCCGGCCGCTCGACTGGGGGCAAGGCCACACGCCTCGATGTAGGCCGAGAAGCCGATGCCGCGGAGCAGGCCTTTCCGCTCGCTCTCGGCCTTACGCTGCGGGAAGTTGGCGTAATCGGCGAGCTCGAGCGCTTTCTTCATGCAGGCCGCGTAGTCGCCTGCGTCATAAGTCAAGATGACCGGGGTCTGATGCGGGAAGCTCTTGATGAAGTTCTGCATACGGAAGTCTGCCGGATCGCGGCCGAGTTGCCGCGCCGTAACCTCCACCAGCCGCTCGACGACGAACGTCGCCTCGGGCCGCCCGGCACCGCGATAGGCGTCCACCGGCGTCGTATTGGTGTAGACCGCGTCCACCTCGCAGTAGATCGCGGGAATGTCGTACTGGCCGGAGAGCAGGGGCGCGTAGAGATAAGTCGGGATCGACGAAGCAAAGGTGGAGAGATAGGCACCCACGTTTGCCTTCGTCTTCACGCGCAGCGCCAGGATCTTGCCCGAACCGTCAACGGCCATCTCCGCTGTCGTGAGATGATCGCGGCCGTGGGCATCGGCGAGGAAAGCTTCCGTGCGGTCTGCCGTCCACTTCACGGGGCGCCCGACTTTCCGAGCAGCCCAGAGGCAAACCGTCTCCTCGGCGTAGATGAAGATCTTGGAGCCGAATCCACCGCCGATATCCGGCGCAATGACGCGCAGCTTGTGCTCGGGTGCGATGCCGACGAACGCGGAGAGCACGAGACGCGCAACGTGCGGGTTCTGGCTGGTCGTGTAGAGCGTGTAGGAATCCTGCCCACGATCGTACTCGCCAATGGCCGCCCGCGGCTCCATGGCGTTCGGAATCAGGCGGTTGTTGACGATCTCGAGCTTCGTGACGTGCGCGGCTTTGGCAAAGGCCGCATCGACAGCGTCCTTGTCGCCAAGGTGCCATTGAAACACCGTGTTGTTGGGCGCCTCGGCATGGATTTGCGGCTGGCCGGGGTCTTGTGCCGTGGCGAGATCGACGACTGCGGGGAGCACCTCATAGTCGACCGCAACGAGTTCCGCCGCGTCCCGCGCCTGGTTGAGCGTCTCGGCGATGACCACGGCCACATGGTCGCCGACATAACGCACCTTTTCGGTAGCGAGCGCCGGATGCGGCCCCACCCTCATCGGTGTGCCGTCCTTCGAGTGGATCATCCACCCGCAGATCAGTCCGCCGATCTTGTCCGCCGCGAGGTCCTTGCCGGTGTAGATGGCGAGCACCCCCGGTGCCTTCAAAGCGGCGCTCAGATCGATGTTCTTGATGATCGCGTGCGCGTGGGGCGAGCGAACGAAATACGCGTAGGCCTGACCCGGCCGGCTGATGTCATCGACATACTGACCGCTGCCCGTGATGAAGCGGAAATCTTCACGGCGCCGTACTGGAACGCCAATGCCCGTGCTGGTCATGGTGTCGTCTCCTCCCGTGCGCCTACTCTGCGGCCTGCCGGTACTGGCCCGCCGCCATGGCTGCAGCGCCTGCCGCGATGGCTTTGACGATGTTGTGATAGCCGGTGCAGCGGCAGAGATTACCTTCGAGCTCCTCGCGAATGGTGCGTTCGTCGAGTTGAGTCCCCTTCCGGTTCACGATGTCGATGGCGGCCATGATCATGCCGGGCGTGCAGTAACCGCACTGCAAGGCGTGATGCTCCCGGAATGCCTCCTGCATCGGATGGAGCTGCCCGTCCTTCGCGAGCCCTTCGATGGTGAGGACTTCGGACCCGTCGCAGGAGACGGCAAGCGTGGTGCAGGACTTCACCGCGCGGCCGTCGACATGCACGACGCAAGCCCCGCACTGGCTTGTATCGCAGCCGACATGCGTGCCCGTCAGACGCAGATGCTCTCGCAGAAACTGGACGAGAAGCGTGCGCGGCTCGATGTCGGCCGACACACTCTTACCGTTCACGGTCATCGTGACTTGGGTCATGCATTTCCTCCCACATGTCCCGCTGAGCGAAGCAGGTAGCGAGACCGAAAAGCTCGGCACGCGACGCGACTTTCCCACCTCTGGGTACGCCTGCCTGCCAGCGCCGGGCCGGAAGCGTCATGCGTACCTTCTTGCCGAACATTAGAATTGATCAAGTCCAGGTGTTCCGCAAGCTCGCGGATCGATCTCCCTGCCACAAACGTGCTTGAAAACAAAAAGGCGGGCACCGAGCCCGCTTCTCTCCATCCTTCAAAAAAACCAAGGGCCGCGATCGCGGCCCCCTTGTGAAGTTGGTCCCCAGAGCCGGGAGCGGGCACCGCTCTCGCAGTGCTCCGCTCCACTTTGGCGCTCTGGGCTATGGCGCCAAACTTCAGGCTGCCTGTGTTGCTAAGGTCGGCAGCTTCTTATCCTCCCATCGCTCTGGCGTAGATCGTAAGGCTATGCCGATGTGTCGTACCTTTCCGGCGATTCTCGCTTTCTGAACTCCAAGCTCACCGAACTGTTTACAGAATATCGGGAGAGCCAACGGCTCCTTATCGAGTTCCTCACACCAGGCACAATAATCTTCGTACAGCTCCGTAGATGTAACGCTTGAGTTCGGTTTCCTGTCGATCCTTTCCTTGAAGAAGCGCTCCACGTCTGACTCAGGAGGAACGAGTCTTATCGGGTTTCTGTTGTCATTGACGCTAACCTTCGGTGGGGTTGCTACCTCGAGACTTCTCGTCACTTCAGGCTCGGCTTGCACCGCCGGAACCATAGCAGGCGCGGCCGGCGCACGACGGTCGTAGATCCGCCACTGGCTGAAGGCGATGTACAGACCGAAGCCGGAGCCGACTTCGAGCAGAAGCGCGATGAAGATGGTCAGTCCAGTCTGGATATCCTCCACTGTGAGTGATGGAACGAAAATGCTGGCAAGCTTGGTCAGCACTGCAGCCTGAGGATCGGCTTCAGCCATGACCGAGCCGGAGTCCACTTTGGAAAGCTCGGCCTGGATCTCCGCGATGCGAGCCTCGAGTTTTTGAGCTTGCTCAGCGGAGGCGAGCTCCGCGACAAGTCCATTGTACTGACTGCAGAAGGTCCGGCCCTTGGGCCCTGTCACTTTGGTGCAGCCTTCGGTCCATTGCCACTCGCGGCTGTTCTTCAATGTGTCGATCTCGCTTTGAACCACTCCCGCGGGGCGATGCTGCGGCACCCAGCTCAGCTGCTCCTTGGCCCGCTCCAGGTCGGAACGGAGATCTTTGTAGGACTGCGCCTCAACAGCGCGCTGGCCGGCCGTGTCCATCCGGTTCAGCGCCGCGTGGCCGAGAGCAGAGGTGAGCGAGTAGCCGGTCACAACCAGCCAAACCACGGCGGAAGCGGCCGCTTGCGACCACATCCGGTTTCTGATCGCGGCGAAGAAGAAGAACGGCACGAGCGCCTTCAGGCAGTCTGCCGCCGCGCTCGCCGATCCATAGATGAGGCCATCCAGCTCGGTCTTGCCGAGGTAGTAGCCAAATCGCCAATTCATAGCGGCCGACACGGCGAGTAGAACGCCGGCCGCTAACACGCCTATGACGCCCAGAGCATGTCTCATTGCAGTGCCCTCTCCAAAGTCGAAGGGGCCTTTACTCCCATACGATTTGACGGCCCCGCTGATGTGAGGGAGGTGCTTGCGAACCAGCTTCGAATTCAGTGCCAGTGTCCCTCTGACGGCACCGAAGCGATCACGATGGCCTTGCCGTTGAGCACCGCTCTCGTTCCGAGAGCCCAGCAAGATCGGACCGCACGCCTGGAACTGCCGCTGGAGCGCTGAGCCGCCGGGTTTTCAACAGACGATCATCGCCGCTAGATTTCGTCTGTGCATATCCCCGAGAGCGGCTTAAGCAAAACTGTACGAATACAAACAATTTCCCCCTCAGCGGCCAAACCTATGCGATTCGTTTGGATTTGTTAATTTTTTTAACCTGATAGCTTTTGCCATTTCGATTTGATCAGAATTGTGAGCGTTCGCTCTGGAATTGCTCCGCGTTTTGTTATCCCCAATCGCGTGCCGATTTATCCACTTTCGGTTCAGGAATACGCACTTCCTTTCCACAGCCTCACCTGGGCACCAGCGTACGGGTGTGACGAGGCGGCCCCTCTTGAGGTCCGGGTTGAGCGTCCTCATCTCATCAGGCGCTTCAAGCGGCCTCCGGGTTGTTCTGTCAAAAGGACGTGACAGCTCGGGAACTCAATTCGGGAACCCTTGGTTTTCGTTCAGCGACAGCGTAAAGAAAAAAAGTGTGCGGAATGGCTGAGGGTTTTGACTGGGCTCCGCAGTGGGCTCTGGTGCGTCCGCGGATTTCGCTTGGGAAAGCGGTGATGCGTATTTGGGTGGGGTTGGTGCTCCTCTTGGGTGGTCTCGCCCTTGCGGTCATGTACTTTCGCGCGCCACCGGAACCAGCTGAGATCGAGAAGATCATTCTTGCTTATAAGGCAGGTGAGCGGCTTGGGGAATCGACGATCGTCACCGGCAGCGCCGCTCGACCCACGAACAAGGACAAGAGCTTGGATGGATCGTTGGAAGATTGGTCCACGCAACTCACTTATGCCGGCGACCGGAGTCGAGGGAAGAATGAGACCAGTGATCCCCGCGATCTGGCCCGCAGCTTACAAGCGGAGCTGAAACGAGTCGGTTGCTACCGCGGCGCCATCGATGGTCAGTGGGGGCCCATGTCAAGGCGGGCCATGGCCGAGTTCGCAAGCCGGATTAATGCAAATCTGCCTGTCGGCGAGCCCGATCCTCTCCTGTTGCGGATGGTGCAGAGCCACAAGGGTGAGGGCTGCGCAGCAACTGGCTATGTGGCAATTCGTGAACAGCCCAGAAGCGTCGAGCCGCTGCCTGGCCGCATGTCGGTCGGAGGGCCGGTGGTCGCGGAGAGGGAGCGTCGTTCACGTCAGCGGCCGCGCGTCGCTCAGCGCGACTCTCAGCCGTCCTATAGGTCCTCGCAACGTGAGCGCAGGCACTGGACCGAAACGATCTTCGACGACATCCTGCGGAATTGAGACCTTTCGCTCGCGAGGCTGAACGAGAGGGATCAACTGCCTTAGCGGCTGGGCCCCCGCCAGCGCGGGCCCCTGCGCCGGCTTTCACGTTTGTGACGGAGGAATTGGTCGCCCAATGCTGCTGTAGCGGAAGCCCTGCGCGATCGCATCTCGCGGCTGGTAGATGTTGCGCAGGTCGACCAGAATGTCTCCGCGCATGACCGACTTCAAAGCGCGAAGATTGAGCGCGCGGAACTCGTTCCACTCCGTCAGGACAACGACGATATCGGCCGACTTGGCTGCCTCCAGAGCACTGTTGCACCACTCAACCCCTGGCAGCAGGCTTTCGCCGTGCTTCCGTCCTTGAGGGTCGTAGGCCCGGATGGTAGCGCCGCGCTCCTGAAGCATCGGGATGACGATCAAGCTTGGTGCGTCGCGCATGTCGTCGGTGTTCGGCTTGAACGTCACGCCGAGGACTGCGATCACCTTTCCCCGTACCGATCCACCGGCAGCCCGTTCGATCCGGCTCGCCATCGAGATCTTGCGTTCGTCATTGACACGCTGAACCTGCTCGACGAGCGAAAGCGGCGAGCGTGCCTCGCGGGCGATCCGGATCAAGGCTGATACGTCTTTCGGGAAACAAGAGCCGCCGAAGCCGGGGCCAGGGTGCAAGAACTTGTCGCCGATGCGGCGATCCTTGCCGATGGCCTCCGCCACTTCCTGCACGTTCGCGCCGACTTCCTCGCACAGATCCGCCACCTCGTTGATGAAGCTGATCTTCATGGCGAGGAAGGCGTTGGCGGCGTACTTGGCAAGCTCCGCCGACTCGGGACTGACGAACATGATCGGCGCGTTGCGCAAGGCAAGCGGCTTGTAAAGGCGTTCCATGATCTCGCGTGCGCGCGGGTCCTCACAGCCGACGAGCACGCGGTCGGGATGTGTGAAGTCCTGAATGGCGGAGCCTTCGCGCAGGAACTCCGGATTGGAGCATACGGCGAAGTCTGCGTCGGGTCTCAGCTCCCTCAGGCGGCGGGCGATCTCACGGCTGGTGCCCACCGGCACCGTCGATTTGGTCGTGATGACCGTGAAGCCTGTCAGGTGCGGCGCGATCTCGGAGACAGCGGCGTAGATGTATGACAGATCGGCGTGGCCATCGCCCCGGCGCTTGGGCGTCCCGACGGCGAGAAAGATCAAGTCGGCGGAGGCGACCGCTGGTCCGAGGTCGGTGGAAAACGACAGCCGCCCCGCGGCTATGTTCCGCTGCATAAGATCCTCGAGGCCAGGCTCGTAGATCGGCACCTCGCCGCGTTTCAGGCTTTCGATGCGCGCGTGGTCCTTGTCGACGCAGGTGACCGTCCATCCGAACTCCGAAAAGCAAGCCGCGGAGACGAGTCCTACGTAGCCGGCACCGATCATGCAGATGTTCAAGGCTGACCTCGCGGAATATGCTGTGCAGCAACTGCCGCCCCCGAAGCAGCAGTCCGCTCCGGGCTATGCCAAATTCAGAAGGGGTTCAAGCTGGCCATATGGAGGTCTGTTAAGGTAGTCCTTTCTGTCACCAGTTTGGCGGATCAAGGATGACGTTCCCCTGGAAAAGTGGTCGAGCGATCTGTGTCGGCGAGTGCATGGTCGAGCTGGCCCGCGGTGACGACCAGCGGTTCGGCCTCGGCTACGGTGGCGATACCTTCAACACGGCAGTCTATCTTTCCAGGGCAGGCGTAGCTGTCGCCTACGCCACGGCGGTCGGTGATGATCCCTACAGCGCGGGGATTGTTCAGACAGCGAGACGCGAGGCTGTCGATACTGATCTCATAGTTACCGTTCCCGGGCGACTTCCAGGTCTTTACCTGATCGAGACAACGCCGGACGGAGAGCGGACGTTCTGGTACTGGCGCGACCGGGCTCCCGCACGGGAGCTGTTCGAGCTGGCAGACGCCGAGCGGATTGCGGACGAGCTCCGGAAAGCCTCGCTGGTGTATTTCTCTGGCATCACACTGTCGCTTTACAGCGAGCGCGGGCTCGAGCGGTTTGCGGCGGCTCTTCAAGCGGCGCGACAGGCGGGCGCGCTGGTTGCGATGGACAGCAACTACCGGCCGCGCGGCTGGGGGCAAAATCCCGAGCGGGCGCGATCGGTCTTCGAGCGCTTCTGGCGTATTGCGGACATCGCGATGCCGACGCTGGAGGACGAGCGGGCACTGTGGGGAGATGCGGACGAGCAAACGACCGTATCTCGATTGCGCGGTCTTGGAGTGCGGGAGGTCGCCGTCAAGCTCGGCTCGCGCGGTGCTTTCGTCGCCGCCGAAGGCGTTGAGCAGCTCGTTCCGGCTGACAAGGGCCTTCGAGTGGTCGATACGACAGCCGCCGGGGACTCGTTCAACGCCGGATATCTCGCCGCCCGGCGCGCTGGTGCATCTTCCGTCGATGCTGCTCGACAGGGGAGCAGGCTGGCATCCATTGTCATCCAGCATCGCGGCGCCATCGTGCCAGCCGAGGCAACAGCGGCAGTGCTGAGCGATTAACCTCAGCTCTTTATTCCGAGGGCGGCTGCTTCGCGGGCCAATCTCGTAATGGTGTCCCAATCCTCTTTGGCAATGGCTGCTGCCGGCGCCACCCACGAGCCGCCCACAGCCACGACATTTGGCAGGGCCAAGTAATCGCGCGCCGTTTCCGGTCCGATGCCGCCGGTCGGGCAAAAGACAACGTCCGGCAGCGGAGCTGCCAAGGCTTTGAGCGTCGCAACTCCGCCCAGTGGCTCGGCAGGGAAGAATTTCAGCGCCCGGTAGCCGAGATCGGCCAGCGCCATCGCTTCCGACGGCGTGGCCGCGCCGGGAAGGAAAGGGACCGACCACCCGTCGGCAGACTGCACCAACCGCGGTGTCATACCAGGCGAGACGAGGAACCGCGCGCCGGCAGATATCGCGCTGTGTCCCTGGTCGGGCGTGCGCACTGTTCCGGCACCGACCACCACACCGGGCACTTCCTGGACGATGCGGCGAATGACTTCCAGAGCGCCTTGCGTACGCAGAGTCACCTCGAGGATTCGCAAGCCTCCTGCCACGAGCGCCCGCGCCAACGGGACGGCCAGCTTGGCGTCGTCGACTGTGAGCACAGGCACGACCGGCACGCGGCGCAGCTCTTCGGCAAGGCGAGGGTTGAGCAAATGCTGCATTGGTGACCCTTGTTCGCTCTGTCGGACCGTCTCTAGCGGCCCTCTGCCGACGGCCGCGTCTGCTCCATGATCCAGCGCAGGAAATCCGGCGCGCCGGACTCCACCGGCAGAACCAGAAACGCCGGATTGGTGTAAGGATGCTGGCTCTTCGCTTCGGCGATCACAGCGTCAGCGAGGGATGCGCGAGTCTTGATCACCATGACGACCTCGCTGTCGCGTTGCCGTTCACCTTGCCAAATGTAAATGGATGTCATGCCCGGCAAGATGTTGACACAGGCGGCAAGCCCCTGGTCTACCAGCCGTGTGCCAGCCTGCTCGGCCGCTTCCATGGTCGGGTAGGTCGAATAGATGAGAACGGCCTTGTCGTTTTCCTGCACTTGAGCGAGCCTCCATCGGTCAGCGCGGAGCCGGATAGGACTGGACGATTGCGGTCAGCATGCCAAAACCCAAGCGAAAATTCGAGAAGATCGCCTTCGTCGCCAGTGACCATCCGGAAGCGCAGCAGGCGCTGGCGCGGCTAACCAAACAATACGGCAACGTGCCGCCCGAGACGGCTGATGCCATCGTCGCGCTGGGCGGCGACGGCCTCATGCTGCAGACGCTCCACAGGCACATGCACGACCGCATCCCCATCTATGGAATGAACCGCGGATCGGTCGGGTTCCTGATGAACGAGTATCGCGAGGACGACCTGATTGCGAGGCTCGAGGGTGCCGAGATCAGCTGCATCCACCCGCTCCTCATGCGGGCCCGCGATATTCAAGGCGATCTTCACGAGGACCTCGCAATCAACGAGGTGTCGCTGTTCCGGCAGACGCACCAGGCGGCCAAGCTGCGCATTCTTATCGACGGCAAGGTGAGACTTGAGGAGCTCATCTGCGACGGGATACTTGTCGCAACGCCCGCAGGGTCGACGGCTTACAATCTATCGGCGCACGGGCCGATTTTGCCGATCAACGCACCACTGCTGGCTCTCACGCCCATCAGTCCGTTCCGGCCGCGGCGTTGGCGGGGCGCATTGTTGCCCAACGACGCCCATATCCAGATCGACGTCCTAGAACCGGACAAGCGGCCAGTCAGTGCCGTGGCCGACCATTCGGAGACTCGCTCCGTGGTCACCGTCGCTGTCGAGGAAGAGCGGTCCATTGATCTTTTCATGCTGTTCGATCCCGGCCACAACCTGGATGAGCGCATTTTGTCCGAACAGTTTCGTTATTGACTGATCGATCCATCCTAAGTTGAAGGGAGAAACACCGTGCGGGGTCTCTATTACGAGGAGTTCGAGGTTGGCCACGTTTTCGAGCATGCCATCAGCCGGACCGTGACGGAGATGGACAACATGCTCTTCTCCTGCCTCACGCTCAATCCCCAGCCGCTGCACATCGATCATGCCTTCGCCGCGCAGACCGAGTGGGGCAGGCCGCTCGTGAACAGCCTTTTCACGCTGGGATTGATGATCGGCATTTCGGTGTCAGATACGACGCTCGGCACGACGATCGCCAATCTCGGCATGACCGACGTGAAATTCGGCAAGCCCGTGTTCCACGGCGATACGATTCGCGTAAAGACGGAGGTTGTCAGCAAGCGCGAAAGCCGCTCGCGTCCGGACGCCGGCATCGTCGAGTTTCATCACCGTGCTTACAACCAGCACGGCGAACTGGTGGCCGAGTGCCGCCGCCAAGCCTTCATGCGCAAGAAACCCAAGGATAACTGATCCATGCGTTCACTTCTCTTCGTACCTGGCGACAGCGATCGCAAAATCGCGAAAGCGATGTCCTCGGGCGCCGATGCGCTCATCCTCGACCTGGAGGACTCGGTCGCGCTCGACCGCAAGGAGGAGGCGCGAGCGATGACTCGGGATTTCATCGCCTCGGCCAAAGGGCAGGAGAAGCGGCCGCGCCTTTACGTTCGCATCAACGCGCTGACGACTGATTTTTGGAGCGCTGATCTCGAAGGCGTCATGCCTGCGGGACCGGACGGTATCATCCTGCCGAAGCCGCGCTCGGGCGAGGATGTGCACCGCCTGTCGCTGGCGCTCGATCACGCCGAGGAAAGGGCCGGTTTGAAGCAGGGCTCCACCCGCATTGTTGCCATCGCGACCGAGGTGCCGATCTGCGTCTTGAACATGGCGAGCTTCGTCGGATCGAGCAGCCGCTTGGAAGGGCTCACCTGGGGAGCGGAGGATTTGTCGGCCGAGGTTGGCTCGACCGCCACGCGCGAGCCGAACGGCGCGCTGACCTCCCCGTATCGCCTCGCGCGCGATCTCTGCCTGTTCACAGCAGTTTCTGCCGGCGTGCAGCCGATCGACACCGTATTCATCGACTTCCGCGACCTCGATGGCCTGCGGGCGGAAGCGGCTGCTGCGGCTCGCGACGGGTTCACCGGCAAGCTCGCGATCCATCCGGATCAAGTCCCCATTATCAACGCCGCGTTCACACCGAGCCAGCGCGAGATCGATCATGCGCGCGATATCGTCGCCATGTTTGCTGCTTCTCCCGGCGCTGGCGTCATTTCACTCAACGGCCGGATGTACGACCGCCCGCATCTGACCCGCGCCGAGCGTGTGCTGGCGAGGGCAGGGCTGGCGAGTGGCGAGTAAGAACAGCCGGTTTCTCTGGTTGGAGGAGCTTGAGCAAGCGCGACCGTTTGCCAGCACGTTTTGCGTGTTAGCCAAGTCGCCGGTGCCATAAATCAAGTGCTGGCCTGAATATCGCGGTTGCTCTCTGCCCGCTGACGCAGCATGCTCGCGGCCATGCTGGATGGGACGGGTTCATCGGGCTCGTGTTCGCGCTCGCGGGCTTTATCAAGGGCGTCATCGGGATGGGGTTGCCGACCATCTCGATGGGGCTTCTCGCAATCGTCATGCCGCCGGTCGAGGCCGCGGCCCTGCTGATCGTTCCCTCGCTTCTGACGAATGTCTGGCAAATGGTCGGCGGACCGTCGCTGCCCGCGATCGTCCGCCGATTATGGCCGATGACGGTGGCTGACTGCCTCGGCACATGGGCTGGCGCGGGTCTGATGACCGGTGCCTCCGCAAAATACGGCACGGCTTTACTCGGACTTGCACTGATTATTTATTCCGCGATCGGACTGACCAACGTCAGATTTTCCATCTCCAAGGAGCGCGAGCCCGTGCTTGGGCCGCTATCAGGCGGAATAACCGGGCTCATCACTGCGGCCACTGGTGTTTTCGTCATCCCAAGGAGCGCGCGTGGATTGCTGAACTGGACGGCCGCATCGTCGGCTCAGTTTTTCTGGTCAAGAAGACCGACGAGTTCGCCAAGCTGAGGCTTCTCTACGTTGAGCCGGACGCACGCGGCCGCGGTATCGGCCGCCGTTCGGTGAAGGAGTGCATCGCTCATGCGCGCGCGGTGGGCTACGGGCGCATGGAGCTTTGGGCCGACGACGTCCTGACGCGCGCGCGCAAGATTAATCAGTCCGTCGGCTTCAAGCTGGTCCGTGCTGAGTCGCACCGCAGCTTCGGGAAGGATCTGGTGGGGGAGACGTGGGAGTTGGGGTTGTAAGGAAGATAGTCGCTGGTCATAGCTCATCTATCGTCTGTTCAAAATGACCAGCCCTCGGAGCGCATAAATTCTTTGAGTGTTAGGCAAGGGATTTTGAAATGCCTGCATATATTCGGGATATCAGATGCATTGGGCTTAAATGTCTCCATTGTTACGACTGCACCTCCAGATATCGCGGCCCGAGCGATAACGAACGGGTCTGCCACCCGTCCTCCTCGCAATAATTTTCGTTTTTCAATATTATTCTGAAAATGGGGCACCGAGTATATCTTTGCAACAAACTGCGCCTCATCAACCGTCGGCTCGGGAAAAATATGCCTATTTGCTTTGGCCCAGTTGTGGAGCGCCTCTAGCGATCCATCTTCAATTTCGCGCAGGACCTCGCGAGTAGAAAGAACCTTTTTCAATACTCTGCGTTGCTTATTTCGCTGAACTCCAGTTGCCACTCTTCAATGAAGTATCAGGGCCCTTGCTGAGTGCTCTCCCAGGGCATCATTGATTTGCTTTCACGCTTGACCAAGAAGTTCTAACCTTGAAGACTTGGAGAATGCACTCGGCCACGATGAAAGAAGATGTCGGACTAACGAGTGCGGGAGCTGCAAACTTGTTCGTTCTTATGTAAGGAATTAGTTCGCGGTGCTGATTCTGGCAGGGAAAACTAGGCTTGCTGTCGAGTGTCTATTTTATGTAATCGATCAGAAAATTGCATCTCCTAGAGAAATAACGGCTATTCCTGTCGCGTCTGATCAAGGTATTGATACTTGGCAACCATCATTTCGTAAAGCGGCGATAAGCCGGGGTGTGCCGGTAGTACCCGTTGAGCATGCGAAGCAACTCGATGGCATATTTATTTCGCTAGAATACGATAAAATAGTTAGATCAAATGAATTCCGCTCACGGCTCATGCTAAATGGGCATTTCTCAGCATTGCCTGCCTACAAAGGATGTTGAACTTCCATTTTGCCCATTCTAAATGGCGATAGATATACCGGAGTGACACTGCATGTCATAGACGATGGGATCGACACTGGGCCTATTATAGATCAGAAGCTATTTGAAATTGATGCTGATGAGACAGCGTTTTCTCTGTACCAAAAGTATATCGAGAGGGGAATCGAACTTTTTCAACGAAATATACGCACAATACTGAGCGGCGATATTGTTTATACATCTCAAGACACTAAAGGCTCTACGTATTGTGGTCGCATGTATATAGACCCGTCGAAGGCCGAACTATCCACGAAAATGACTTGGCAGCAGATCGACAGATTCGTGCGCGCCTATTATTTCCCGGTTTATCAGTTTGCCTCGTTCCAAGGACGGCCTGTTAAGCGTGCGACCCTAATTGAGCGACGAAGCGGTCTGAGGCTTGGGCCTGTTGCGTTAGGCCAGGGTTATACGGATGTGCAGTGCATTGACGCGCTCGTTCGACTTTGGCACATCGAATAATAATTAGGTTACAACGAGAGAGTGTGTGCAAGATCTCTTAAAAAAATTTGAAGCTCCCGAAAAAGAGAAAAGTTAAAATTCTAG
>QGVC01000337.1 GCA_003242645.1 Pseudomonadota bacterium | reverse complement strand
AGGCGTACCGCGGCTTCATCGAGGCCGGAATCGAGATCTTATGGAGCATCTGCGAGAAAGGCCTGGGCGACATCGCCGGCCTCTCTCCCCGGCCCTGCACCCGGCCGTTCGTGGTGGAGACGTATCCAAGGTACGTGATCCGACGGCTGTGGCCAAAGCTGAAGATTCCGTCAAAGAGGAAGGAGCCGGCGAGGTATGTGGAGGTGCTGAGTCGGTTGCCTAGGGGAAGGGGATACAGGTGGGATGAAGGCTTTCCGCTGGGTGTCGAATACGTGGATGCAATGGTGTGCGCGATTGCGGCGGGGGCGTGTGCTGAAGGCGACAGGTTGCCAGAGGGGACGGTGGGGGTGAGGCCGGAGATGGATGAGAGTGAAAGGGTGTTGAGAGAGGGATGGTTGTGAGCCTGTGACATGATTCTTTGGCGGGCTAAACTTTTGCGAACTGAAGTCGTGGCTCCTGCCGCGAAGGGCTACCTTAGTACCGAGACCTGACCGCGGATTCACTTGCTCTGTTCAGCAATGTATTCGTAGCTGGGGAGAGGGTTCGAAGTTCAGAGCTGTACGCCTTCACGGCGTCCGTTGGCTGATATTATGGCGAGGGTAATCCCTCAATAGAGGCAAGCGGCGCGCGGGGCGATATGGTGGCGTTCGGACCGCTTGACGTGAATTGAACCTGACAATCGTTGGGGTTTGGCTCCCGCCAAGCCAACGATTCAATAGCCCGTTTTCCGAGGCCGTACGGGCTGTTGTAGAAAGGCAACCATCTCAGATTATAACGCTAACAAGCAACTTATCAGCATAGTTGCCCCAGCGCGTGATACTGCGGAGGGACGATTGGACCTAGGCAGGCGCTGTTGACCGGGACATGTTTGGCGTCAAAGGGACGAAGGAGAACGAGTGTCCGGCAAAGTTATAGACGCCTGCAGCCACTAAGTAGCCGGAAATTGCCCGGCCCAAACCCAGGTGACGAGTAAGCATGACTTAGAAATAGTTGTCATATGATTGCCCAGGGTGGTATTGCGGCAGTTATCATAATCTATAATGCGAGGTCGCAATGGACAGGGGAGCACACTTCTTTCGCTGCGATCTTCAAGTCCACACACCCCGAGACCACGCGTGGAAAGGCAGTGTTCCTGTATCCGATGCCGAAAGAAGGGCGTATGCTGATGCCCTGGTAGCCGCCTGCCGCCAGAAGCAGTTAGATGCGATCGCAATCACAGACCACCACGACATGGCGTTCATTCCTTACGTGCGGGCTGCTGCATTGGAGGAAAGAGATAGTAATGGGGCACTGCTCCCAGCAGACAAACGCCTCGTGGTTTTTCCCGGAGTAGAGCTGACGTTGGCTGTTCCGTGCCAAGCATTACTAATTTTTGATGCGGATTTCCCGGAAGAATTGTTTGAGCTGGTACTGACCACCCTCACGATTACCCCTGAGCCGCCATCTAGCCCCAAAGGTCCGCAAGTGGAGCCACTCCCGTTTAATTCCCTTTCAGAGGTTGTCGCTGTTCTGGATAAGCAGAGTCATATCCGAGGCAGGTATATATTGTTACCAAACGTTACAGATAGTGGTACGAAGACTCTCCTTCGTAAAGGGATGGCACCGAAGTATGCGTCCATGCCCTGTGTAGGCGGTTATGTCGACGGCGAGATCATGAAATTAGGAGAAGGCAACCGCCGAATACTCGAAGGATTAGATCGGAGTTGGGGAAACAAAGCAATTGCCGTGTTCCAGACGTCGGACTCACGCCGGGAAGACCACCAAGACCTGGGCCGGGCACCGACGTGGATCAAATGGGCGGTCCCAACTGCAGAGGCGCTCCGACAAGCTTGCCTAGCGCGGCAAACGCGGGTATCCGTAAGGGAGCCATTCCTCCCGTCAGCATATATCCGCTCTGTCTCAATATCAAACAGTCGGTTTCTCGGTCCTCTGAACCTTGAATTAAACCCTCAGTATTCTGCTTTCATCGGTGGAAGAGGCACAGGCAAGTCCACGGTCCTTGAGTATGTGAGATGGGCGCTGTGCGATCAGCCTGTCTCACCGAGTGAATCTGACGAAGTACCGGATTACGCCTCGCGGAGAGAATCGCTAATCAGTAAGACACTACGTCCTTTGAACAGCGTCGTGGAAGTTCGCTTTGTGGCTAATGGTGTCGAGCACGTTGTCCGACGAGACTCGGCAGATGGCCGTGTCTTTCTCAAGATCGGATCTGGCGAATTCAAGCTTAGTTCGGATACGGAGATTCGGCGCTTACTGCCCATTCAAGCGTATAGCCAAAAGCAGCTTAGTAGCGTCGCGGTGCGGGTTGACGAGCTAACCCGATTTCTGGAGGCACCCGGCAAAGCCGAGCTCGATGCTATCGATCAGCGATTCAACCAGTTGGCGGCGCAAATCCGAGAACTACACGCCGCTCGCCTGCAGCAGCGCCTATTGGGTCGGACGATCAGCGAGAAACTTCGGGAGCTTGAATCCTTACGGCAGCAAGCCGAGGCGATCCGAGCTGCGCTCACGGGGTTGAACGCCTCCGATCAGGCTGTGATAGCGCAAATCGGTTCATATCAAGCAGCTAACGAGTATGTGAACCGTATTCTGGGGGACATCGACGAGGTCTCCGACGTCCTGGGTCAGCTTGAAGAGAAGCTTCGCACACTGCCGCGACCGCGAGAACAGCCTCCTGAGTTCCAGGAATCGCCACTCATTCAGGCTATCGAAACGGAGGCGACAACGCTGCTGAGTGCTCTCCGGGAAAAGGTGACGGAATGGAGACAGCACGTGGCCCCTGGTGAGCGCGCGGCTCTATCGACGCGCGTCGCGGAGTGGAACACGGCGTACAACGAGTTTATGGTGAAGTATGAAGCGGCGAAGAATGCGTCACAATCGCATGAGTCCCGCCTAGCGGAACTTTCGACGATTGAGGGACGGATTAGCGAACTGGCCACCGCAGTTGATCGGGCACAACGGGAGCTTGAGTTGTTGGGTGATCCACAGGCGCGGTATGAAGCTTCCTGGCAGGAGTGGAAGGACCTTCATCGAGATCGGCTAGAAGTCCTTGAGCGTCTTGCCGCGAATCTTGCAGGTCTTTCGGGCGGGCTGATCCGAGTATCCCTAATTGCAGGCGGCGATCAATCAGAGCTTGTCAACCGTCTAAAGTTGGTCACGCAAGGCTCAGGTATTCATACCAGCCGACTAGAGGACCTTGTTAAGGCTGTAGCAGCCGAGAGCGATATTTTGGAGGCGTGGTTTTCGCTTGTTCATGAACTCGAGAATGTAGCCCTATGGGATCCACTAGCCACGCCGGAGGCTCCCGCTTGTCCTGCAATTGTGGGAGTTGGAATTGGGGAAGCGCAAATAAGGCGCCTCGGTGAACGGCTCACGGCGGACAGGTGGCTTGATTTCGCGCTACAGCCGCTGCGGATTGTACCGGTCTTTGAGTTTCGAGCGAAGGAGAATGAATACATTCCCTTTGCTGATGCATCCGCAGGCCAGCAGGCTACTGCGTTGATTAGGGCGCTGCTGAGCCAAGAAGGTCCACCTTTGCTGATAGATCAACCCGAGGATGACCTCGACAATCAAGTGGTCCTTGAGGTTGCGGGGGATATCTGGAAAGCGAAAACGAGAAGACAGCTTATATTTGCTAGCCACAACGCGAATTTGGTGGTGAATGGAGACGCTGACCTGGTTGTGGCTTTCGGTTATCGGGTGGCCGGCGATGCCTCGGGCGGCAGGATTGTCGCCGAAGGAGCGATAGATGTTCCCGAGACTAACGATGTTATCAAGCGAATTATGGAAGGCGGAGAAGAAGCGTTCAAGATGCGGCAGGCAAAATACGGGTTTTGATATTTTGCCTCTGAATCGGTCGGAAACGAAAGGATAAGCTTCCCGAACTCGCTTATTGCAGTAAGCACCAGTGCGTCACGCCAAGGGCGTGCCGAGCGAGGTATTCCGGAGGGCTGAAGCGTGTGGATGGTGATCTCGCATAGTTCTTGGCAAAGGAAGTTCAGGTGATCTG
>QGVC01000030.1 GCA_003242645.1 Pseudomonadota bacterium | reverse complement strand
CTGGCCGGTTGCCTGGTTCCCCCGCTTCAGCCCCATCTCCAAGAGCTGCTGGCAGAGCAAATCGAGCTGGGTGAAGCTCTTCGTCGCTTCACCTGCGGGCAGCACGATCGAGCCCGCATGTACACCGACTTTAGCCAGCCCGCTTTCGACCTTTGCAAGGTGATGGGCAGCAACGTTTTCGTCCGTCACTATGCCGCAGCGGCACGACCCCAATGTTGCTTCGATCAGGTCCGCGGCTTGCTGCAGAAGCCCAGGCCCGACGTGCACTTCGTAGCTGCGCTCTCCGAGTGGAACGGGAATCCGGCGCGCCTCAATTCCGCCCTTGCTCCTCCCGTTCTGGTCGTGCGGTGACATGGCCATCCCGAGCTATTCCTGCGCATCGGGGCCAGGCGCCTGGCGCAATTCGTTCTTCGCAACAGCCAACGGTCCCGCAAGCAGGCCATCAATGATTTCCTCGACGATCACCTCGTGAGGCACATCGCGGCTGTAGGCGACGAGGTCGGCCTCGGCGTAGATCGGATAACGCTCAATCATCAGCTCACGCATGCGGGCCTCTGGATCGGCGGTCTTGAGCAGCGGGCGGTTGTCGCGCCGCATCACTCGTCGCATGAGCACCGGCAAGTCAGCCTTGAGCCAAATTGAGATACCGGCTCGCTTGATATTCTCCCGCGTCTCAGGGTTCATGAAGGCACCGCCCCCTGTCGCCAACACCTGGGGGCCATTTTTCAGCAGTCGGGCGATGACCTTGCGCTCACCTTCGCGAAAGTGCGCCTCGCCGTGATCGGCGAAGATTTCGCTGATGGTCTTTCCTGCCGCTGCCTCGATCTCCTCGTCGGCGTCAACGAAAGGCAAGCCGAGCCTGACGCTTAGCCGCCGGCCAACCGACGTCTTTCCACAGCCCATCAGGCCAACCATGACGAGCGATCTATTGCCGAGTGCCTCGCGGATTGCCCGGGCCCGCTCACACGCCGCGCTCTGCTGCTTCACGTCTCAACCGAATCGAACAATGACTGAGGTCGGTGGATGTACCGTACTCGGTGATAAATAGACACTGACGGTCACACAAGACAGCGATGGAGACAAGTTGAGGCACCTCCCCCGACGGTTGCAGAGGTGCCGTCACGCTTCCGTCAAGGCGTTGGCAGGTTGGTTAACGGGGCCATAATGGCGTCACTTGGAGCAGCAAGAGCCATCGTATAGATTGCTGATCATGCCCAGCCTCTTCCGATTCCTCATGATTACGGGCGTCGTCGCTGGCATTATCTATGGCGGGCTTTATGCACTAGCCGTGTATTTCGAGCCGGAGCCCCGGGAGGTTTCGACTCCTGTACCAGGCGTAAAGGTTCGCCAGTAGGGATCAACTTTCGCCGAGGATTTGGCTGGGAAACGAGAACGGGGCCACGAGGGATGAACCGCCTGTCATTAGCCGTCCTGGTCTTCACGGCGTGGATGACGGGCACAACGATAGCGTCACCGGCCTCTGCGCAGGACAGCTGGCCCCGTTTCGATGACCGCTACCCCCCATGGGGAACAAAGCCGCGGCCGGAGCGGCGCGAACCCCCAGCTCCCACGCGGCTCGAAAAACCGGAGCCGTACCCGGCCCAACCTAGCCCTATGGCGCCCCTGCTCGCTCCCGTGGAGCGCTCCGAGCTTCCCCCTGTGGTAGCCAATGATGGCTCTGGCTTGCCATTCGATCTCTGGACCGGCATCGACCTGCAGACAGCTGAGCAACTGATCGCAGGGCTTCAGTTGCCCCCGCCGTCGCCCGCGCTGATGGAACTATGGCGCCGGCTGATGACGGCCTCGACCTCCCAGCCGCCCGGTACCTCCGCTGCTCAGTTCACCGCCCTGCGCGCCGAAGGCCTCTACCGGTCCGGACAGATGAAGCAGCTGGGCGAGCTGCTGAACGCGGCTGGAGCTCGGGGCTCTGATCCTCTCCTCACTGCCTTTTCCGCCAGATACGACATCGCAGTTGGCCAGCGCGACTCTGGCTGCAGCGCCGTCAAACAGGCGGCGGCACGAAAACAGGATCTGCCACGCCAACTGGCGGGTGAGATGCTTGTCCTCGCCGGCTACTGTGCCGCCGCGGCCGGCAATGCGTCTGCTGCCTCTCTAGCCGCGGACCTTGCCCGGGAGGAGGGCGTCGAGAACGCCGGTCTCCTCGATGCTCTTGTTGCAGTGGGAGCTGGAAAGAAGCCTCGACTGCCGCGCAACGGGCAAATCACCCCGGCGCATTATCGCCTCTTGCAGCTCGCCAAAACCGTTGACCCGGCCGGGATCACAGGGCGGGCCGACGCTGCCTTGCTTGGCTCCCTGGTGCTCGACCGCGGCACCGATAACGAGCTTCGTGTCGCGGCGGCCGAGGCAGCGGCTCGGCTGAGCATCATCGCGCCGGAAGACCTGGCGGACATCTACCGCGCACAGAGGTTCGCACCGCCGGATCTTGCCAATCCACTGGCCTCCCGGCCCAATTCCTTGCTGCGCCGTGCCTTGCTCTTCCAGGCTGCAGAGGCAGAACGCGATCCTACTCGGCGGGCGCAGATTCTCCGCGCATTCCTCGATGAAGCGCGTCGCGCCGGGTTCTACCTGCCCGCCCTGGCTATGGCTGCCCCGCTGGTCAAGAGCGTGCCGCGGTCGCCGGACTTCGCATGGTTCGCTGAGAGTGCCATCGAGGCGGCACTCGCAGCCGGAGATCACCCAAGCGTCCGTGCGTGGTGGGTCTCTCTCGATGCTCACTCACGAGGGAGTAGTCGTCTGGAGCACTGGCTCGCGCTCTCCGATATCGCGAATGCCGAATTCGATGCCCCCCGCGGACTGCATCTCGCCGCCGTCGAGGCCCTTGCGCTTCAGGGTGTTTTCAGTGAGCCGGTTCTCCATCGACTCGCGACGGTGCTGGACGCCCTCGACTACCAGGTGCCGATGGACCTCTGGCACCTGGCGAGCAGCACGCCGCAACCTAACGACGGTCATCTGCCCGAAACCGGGGTGCTGACGCAGCTCAAAGAGGCCTCCAGCCGGCGAGAGTTCGCGCGCACCGTACTGCTGGTGATGCGCACCGTGGGCCCGAAAGGGCCGGAAGGCGCCCACATCATTGCCTTGGGCGACGCCATTCGGGCTTTGAAGCGCGTAGGACTCGAAGCTGAAGCGCGACGTCTAGCCTTCGAGGCCCTGTTCAACGTTTGGCCGCGCTCCGCGAGCCACTAAACAGATCGCAATGCAGAGCACCGAAGCCCTGATCGACGCCTTCCTGGAAATGCTCGCGGCCGAGCGGGGCGCCGCCGCCAACACGCTTGAGGCTTATCGGCGGGATCTTGAGTCGTTTGCGAGGTTCCTGACGAGCCGCAAGACTTCCTTCGCCGAGGCCAAGTCGGCTGACATCACGAGCTACCTCAAGGCCCTTGCTGAGCAAGGCATGGCAGCCTCGTCCCGAGCGAGGCACCTTTCAGCGATCCGCCAATTCTATAAGTTCCTGCTTACCGAGGGCCGCATCGCGGAAGATCCAACACACGGCGTCCGAGGGCCGAAAGTTGGGCAGCCGTTACCCAAGACGCTTACGGTTGCAGAGGTCGATCGGCTTATCACGAGAGCCCGCGACCGGATTGCAGAAACCTCCGGCCGAGAGCGCTTCGCCGCGCTCCGCCTCTACTGCTTGCTCGAGCTGCTCTACGCGACAGGCATGCGGGTCTCTGAGCTTGTGTCGCTGCCCCGCTCCGTCCTCCAGGGGGACTCGCGCGTGCTCACCATCAAGGGCAAAGGTGGCCGCGAGAGGATTGTGCCTCTGAACGCTGCGGCCCGGGCGGCGCTCGACCGCTATTTGGAAGTGGGCCAGCATGAGGAGGACGGGTTGGCGCCAATGCTAAAGACGCGGTGGCTCTTTCCATCGCGGAGCGCGGAAGGGCATCTTACGCGGCAGCGGCTCGCCCAGGAGCTCAAGGAGCTGGCACAGGAGGCCGGCATCGATCCCCGCCGCGTCAGCCCGCACGTGCTCCGTCACGCTTTCGCCAGTCACTTGCTGGACCGCGGCGCCGACCTGCGTGCCGTACAGCAGCTGCTCGGGCACGCGGACATTTCCACGACCCAAATCTACACGCACGTGCTCGAAGAACGGCTGCGCCGCCTGGTGTTGGACCACCATCCCTTGGCTCGGGCTAAGTTGAATCGCGCAAGTAATGAGGCTGGCTAGCGTATTGGTTCACCCCATGAATCGGTCCGGCCAACTTTTGCCGCGCCTTAGTGTAACCTTGACTTTCCGGCAGGAGGCTGGCGATTGTCCCGGCCGAGTGGAGCTTTGCTCATCTTTCTGACTTCTGACCGCCGCTCCGACCCGCGGCTAACCTTGTTCACCCATGGATCAGCGACCCTTCAGGACGTACATCGAGTTCGAAAAGCCGATCGCGGAGCTGGAAAGCAAGCTTCAAGAGCTGAAGGCCCTGGCCAACGCCGAGAATGCCCTTTCGCTCACCGAGGAGATCGCGAAGCTCGAGCAAAAAGCCCAGCAGTTGCTGGCCGATACGTATGCCAAGCTCACCCCCTGGCAAAAGACACAGGTGGCGCGGCACCCCGACCGGCCTCACACGCTCGACTACATCAAAGGGTTAATCGAGGACTTCACGCCACTGGCTGGCGACCGGTATTTCGCCGAGGATAGAGCCATTGTGGGCGGCCTTGGGCGATTTCGCGGCCGCTCCGTCATGATCCTCGGCCACGAGAAGGGGTCCGACACCGAAAGCCGCATCCGCCACAACTTCGGCATGGCGCGGCCGGAGGGTTACCGCAAAGCTGTGCGGCTGATGAGGATGGCTGACCGGTTTGCGTTACCGGTGATCACCCTTATCGACACGGCCGGTGCTTATCCTGGCATTGGTGCCGAGGAGAGAGGGCAAGCAGAAGCCATAGCCCGGTCCACCGATTGCTGTCTCTCACTCGGGGTGCCGATCATCGCGGTAATCATTGGCGAAGGTGGCTCGGGAGGTGCCGTCGCGATCGCCACGGCGAACCGTATCCTCATGTTGGAGCACGCCATCTACACGGTCGCCTCGCCAGAAGCCGCAGCATCGATTCTGTGGCGCGACTCGTCGCGCGCAATGGACGCTGCGACGAGCATGCGGATTACTGCTCAGGATCTGGAGCAGCTGAAAGTTATCGACGCGATCATCCCTGAACCGATTGGTGGCGCCCATCGCGAGCCGCAGAAAGCCATTGCCGCCACTGGAAACGCCATCGCGGCTGCACTCGCCGAGTTCGATGGCATGTCTCCAGAGGAGATCCGGCATCAGCGTCATGAGCGCTTCTTGCAAATCGGGCGGACGCTCTGAGAGCCGCTGATCCGGCTTTCTCATCGTTAAGCTTGTATCGCTTATCCGTGCCCGTTTGTGGGCTACCGAAAATCTGTCCATGGCCTCCCTTGACACGGAACAAGCCTCGCGGCCTAGTGCCCGTGCCGTTGCGTTAACTGATTCTTCACCAATAGCGGCCACACGATTCGAGCGTGCACCAGGGGCACGGTGTTCTGCTTGAAGTCCTGGAAACGGGGGGCCATGCGCGGCGTCCACATCGGCATCTTGATCGCCACGGCGGCATTAATTGCGGCCTGCGCAAGGATTGAGCTGCCTCCCCATCTCAAGCCCTTGCCGAAGGAAACGTTGATGCTCCTCGGCAGAAAGGGCATGCGGCCCGAGCAGCCGATCTTCGTCCGGATCTTCAAGGAGGAATCGGAGCTTGAGATCTGGAAACAGCGGGACGACGGACGATTCTATCACTTCAAGACGTATCCGATTTGCAATTGGTCGGGTGACCTGGGACCCAAGATCAAGCGCGGCGACAAGCAAGCTCCCGAGGGCTTTTATCGGGTGACGCGCCACCAGATGAATCCGAACTCGAACTACCATCTGGCTTTCAATCTCGGCTATCCGAACGCTTTCGATCGAGCCCACGGCCGCACAGGCGAGTTCCTGATGGTGCACGGCGATTGCAAGTCCGCCGGCTGTTACGCCATGACCGATGGGCTGATGGAGGAGATCTACGCGCTGGCGCGGGAAGCTTTCGAAGGCGGGCAGGAAGCATTTGAAGTGCACGCCTTTCCTTTCCGTATGACGGACGAAAAAATGGCGCTGCACGAAGACAGCCCGCATTACGAATTCTGGAAAACCCTCAAGGAAGCCTACGATTACTTCGAGGAGACGCGAATTCCGCCGAGCATCGCGGTTTGCGAAAAGCGTTATCTCGTGAACGTGCGGTTCTACAGCCCCATCGATCCTGCCAAGCTGGATCCCGCTGGCTACTGCCCGCCGTATGAAAAGCTGATGCCGGTACCATTTTACCCCAGCGGCGATTTGCAGATTGCAGAGGAGCGGGTCGTCGCGCCGGGACCGAAAAAGCGGACACCAGAAAGCATCAGAAACGGCACGGCATCTCTCATCATGACCGCGGCTGTGCCGCAAAGGGTCGAAAGCCCAGCTCCCGCTAACGACGCCCCTGTCGCAAGTGGCTGGCGCCCGATGTCGCGCATACTCGGACTTATGCAGTGAAGAGCGAAGCGGTGAGCTAGATCGCAATCGGCCGGCGCTTCTTTCGGCGGCCCACTGTGATAAACTTTCCCCTACATCCCAACTCACTCTCTCATAACCAGCAGCAAAGGCAGGAGGACGCGCGATGCGTGCGACGATCAACGGTATTCAAATGAATTATGAAGTGTCGGGCCGCTCCGACGCGCCGGCCGTCGTCCTGCATCACCCCCTTGCTACAAACCTTTCAACCTGGGACGCGCTGACGGCAGCCTTGGAGCCGAAGTACCGCGTGGTTCGGTTCGACGCGCGGGGGCACGGCAAGACCGAAGCGCCCGAAGGCCCCTACGCTTTCGAGACGCTTGCCGCCGATGTGATCGGACTGATGGACCACCTTGGCATCGACAAGGCCCGTTTTCTTGGTCTCTCAATGGGCGGCATGGTTGGCCAGTATCTCGGCTTCCTCTACCCCGAGCGGTTTCACTGCCTGTGCCTTGTCGCAACCACCAGCGCTGTGCCCGCTCAAGCCCACCCGCTCTGGGATGAGCGCATCCGCGTTGCTTCGACAGGCAGCCTGAGCGAACTTGTCGAGGGCGCCATCGCGCGGTGGGTTGTGCCTGAGACAAAGACGAACAAGCCAGAGGTGGTGGCCCAGCTCACAGCCATGATGGAGAGTACACCTCCCAAAGGCTACGTGGGCTGGTGTCAGGCCATTCGGAACCTCAACATCACGAGCCGGCTGAAGGAAATCCGTGTTCCCACGTGTGTGATCGTTGGTGAGCGTGATCCCTCGACGCCTCCTGCCGCCGCCGAGGTCATCCATCGCGAGATTGCAGGCTCCGAACTCGTCGTAATTCCCGGCGTTTCACACATGCTTCATCTGGAAAATCCAGAGGCGTTCCACGAGAAGGTTCTATCCTTCTTCGCGGCGCATGGCCCATCGGCCTGATGATGCAGGTCGGCGTTTACGCGACGGATTGGTGGAGCTGGATAAATCCGCCAAGAGTAGCGCCGTAAATGGTTTGACCGAGGAGGGTCGTTAGCGGCGTTCTCCGCCCGTAATTCAAGGCAAGAAAACCCGGTGGCTCAATCTGCCGCCGGGATGTTACGCCATGATACTCGGAAGCTAGCCGTGGATGAACGTAGGGCAATAGAGGAAGCGCCCAGACCAGCAAAATGATGCCGTGCAGCGCGCCGAGCAGCATTCCGAGCCACCAGGTGAAAATGTTCACGCTCAAGAAGATTGCATAATAGATGAAGGCGAAGAGCCACCCGCCGATGGTGTAAATGACGAAGCCCAGCGCCATTGCCTTATTTCGATCGCTGGTGACGAACGTTCCAATTAGAAACGGCAGGCTCAATCGGGATAGTCCGAGTCCCTGACTTCCCTGGAGAATGGCCGTCATCGCAACGGTCGCGATCAACGCCCATAACAGGAGGAAAACGGGGTGCGCTATTTCAAGCCCTGCCACGATAAACCTCCTGCCGTGCGTCTTCTATCGCGACGGCGATGTTGATCAGGCCAACGTGCGTGAAGGCCTGAGGAAAATTTCCGACGGGTGCACCAGTTGAAACGTCAATCTCCTCGGCGTAGAGACCCACATCATTGGCGCAAGTGATCAGATGCTCGAATGCCCGTTCCGCGGCTTTGACATCGCCACGTTTGGCCAGATTGTCGATGGCCCAGAAGCTGCAAATCCCGAAAGCCGCCTCATTAGAATTGAAGCCGTCGTAGCCCGGCTCATATCTGTATAGCAGCCCATTTCGGCCGAGCCGCCGTTGAATGAGATCATGCGTCGATACCATTCGTGGATCGGATGCATCGCGATATCCGATGCACGCCATCAGCAGCAAAGCGGCATCGACCTGGTTTCCGCCAAGCTCGCTGGTGTAGCTCCCGAGTTCCTTGTTGAATCCGCGATTTTCGATGACTTCCTCGATCGACCGCTTCACACGCCGGTAGCGCTCCACGGGTGATCTCAAGACAATAGCGCCGCGCTCGTGCAGCTTGATGAGGCGATCCAAGGCAACCCAGCACATAACCTTGGAAAACGTGTAGTGGCGGCGCGGGCCGCGGATTTCCCAGATACCACTATCCGGCTCGTACCAGCGGCGACACACTACATCCGCGAACCCTGCCAGCATTCGAGCCTCAAGCGGATCGAGGCTGTGCCCATTTCTCACAACCGTTTCCGCTGCCATCGCCACCTCGCCATAGACATCGAGTTGGCGCTGGGAGTAGGCGCCGTTGCCGACGCGGACCGGGCGTGAATTCTTGTAGCCGGAAAGATGGTCCAGCTCCGCCTCTTCCAGCTCAGTCCTGCCAAAGATGTCGTAGACGATCTGAAGCTCGGGCCACGTCAGTCGCGTTGCGTGCAGCATCCAGCCGAGAAAGCTGCGGGCTTCATCGCTATATCCGAGGCTCACCAGCGCCTGATTGGTCAATCCGGCATCCCGCAGCCAGCAGTAGCGGTAATCCCAATTCCGATCCGCGCCAATGGCCTCAGGCAGAGAAGTGGTTGGTGCAGCGATGATCGCACCGGAGTTGCAGTAAGCGAGAAGCTTGAGCGTGATTGCGCTGCGCAGAACGATGTCGCGATAGGGCCCGCGGTAGGTACATTGAGAAGCCCAGTCCCGCCACCAGGCAATGGTTTGCGCGAGGCGATTTTCTGCCTCCCGTCCGAGCAATGGCAGAACCGCCGGATCGTTTCGCGTATAGCTCAGGCTGAGGACTCGCTTCTCGCCTGCGCGGATCGTGGCCGCCCCAGCGAGACCTGATGGCGCTGGCTCCAGCAACAAATCGCTCCGCAGCGCCAGTATCTCGTTGCCCCAGATCCAGCACCAGCCCAAAGGGCCTCTCTTCTTAAGATTCGCGCTCTTCCGACCGTAGTCAGGGCGAACGTCGATTCCGACGCTCAGATCAACTTCTCCGGCCGTGCCTTCAATCACCCGGAGAAGCTCTCGCATCGGCCCCATTGGCGAGATGCCATCTTGGATAGGGAGTAGGTCGAGAAGCCTCGCGGTCCCGGTTGCCGTCTCGATCTCCGTCTCAAGAACCGCCGTGTCGGGGATGTAGCGTCGCCGCGTCACGAAGTGTTGCCGCGGCCGGACGAAAAAGCTGCCGCCATTCACCGGGTCAAGCAAGCCTGCGAAGACGGAACCGTCCGAGAAATCGGGCAGGCACAGCCAGTCGATAGAACCCCAACGCGAGACAAGTGCCGCCGTCCGGCAGTCACCGATGATCGCATAATCCCCGATTTCTGGATCGAACGGCGGACTGCTGTTCTCGATCGACAGGACCTCGGGATGCGCTTCGCGCTCCATCCTTCATCCTGCGCGGTTCGCACTGACTATCCCGGCGAACGCCACGCGCTGCTCACAGTTCCAGCGAAGCGATGTCGCCCTCCGCAAACGAAAAGCCCGGTCTGAGGGACCGGGCTTTCGAACTCACAAAGCTGAGCGCGCGCTCAGGCGTTCTGCTGCTCTTCCTGACCTTCCTCGGCCGGCACCTCGGCAGCAGCAGCCTCGGCCATCAAGCGCTTGGCCTGCCCCACCCAGTCGTCGCGCTCGATTTGACCGTCGAGCTTCAGCAGGTCGTCCAGATTGGCGATGTCCTCATCGGAGAAGGCAGCAATCTGGTCGAACCGCAACACGTTATATCTCTTGAGCATCGCCGCGAGGTCCGGTGTGATCCCCTTGATCAATGTGAGATCATCCGGCTTGCCCTTCGGACGCTTGAATCCCTTGAAGGCGGCATTGAGGCGCCGTGCGCGAGCATCCGTGCGCTCGACGATGCGGGCCGCCTTGCCGCGACGGCCACGCAGATAATAGAGCTTCGCGCGGCGCACTTTGCCGCGGCGGACAACTTCGATGTCGGCAATGTAAGGCGAATACAGCGGGAACACGCGCTCCACGCCCTCGCCATACGAAATCTTCCGGACAGTGAAGCTTTCGTTGATGCCCGAGCCGGAGCGTGCGATCACCACACCTTCAAAGGCCTGGGTGCGGACGGTGTCGCCTTCGATCACCTTGACCATCACCCTGACCGTATCGCCAGGACCGAACTCAGGGATCACGCGTTTCGCCGTGACCGCGCTCATTTGCTCGGCCTCGAGCATTTGGATGATGTTCATGACGGAACCTCGACCGGGTGACAACACGCTCGACGGGCTCGACAGAAGGATCGTCGACCCCATGCGGCAGCATTTCGGGAATTCGGATCGCGGCTAGATAACCCAATCGACGGCTCTTGTCGACTCCCGGTTCCTTAAGACTTGTCTTGAAGTTTCGCGAAGAGATCGGGCCGCCGCTCGCGGGTAATTCTCAGCCGTTCGGAGCGGCGCCACTCGGCAATTCGCTTGTGGTCGCCCGAGAGCAGCACCTCGGGAATCGATCGCCCTTCCCACTCTCGTGGCCGCGTGTAGTGAGGATATTCGAGCAGGCCTTCTTCAAAGCTTTCCTCGGCAAGGGACTCCTCAGCTCCAACGACGCCGGGAAGTAGGCGAACGCAAGCATCGATCAGAACCATAGCCGCAAGCTCTCCGCCCGAGAGCACATAATCCCCGATCGAGACCTCGCGGGCCTGCCGGGCGTCGAGCACCCGCTGGTCGACACCTTCAAACCGGCCAGCAAGCAGCATCACCCCGGGGCCAGCTGCCAGCTCGCGGACGATGGATTGCGTCAATGGAATGCCGCGCGGCGACATGTAGATGAGGGGGAGGTCAGCATCCGCTTTGCGGGCCGCATCGATTGCTGCGGCGGTGACATCGCAGCGCATCACCATGCCGGGACCGCCGCCAGCGGGATGGTCATCAACCGTCTTGTGGCGGCCAATTCCAAAGTCGCGAATGTTGTACGTCGCAAGCGACCAGATGCCTGAGGCGAGGGCCTGGCCCGACAGTGAAAAGCCGAGCGGCCCCGGAAACATCTCGGGAAACAGGGTGAGCACGGTGGCGCGCCACGGGGCACGCGGTGACGCGGCTGGCGCTGACATGTCGGCCTCGCTTCAAGGTGATGCGGGGAGCTTCTGGCACTGCACCGATCCGTGCTGGCAAGTCAACGCCGCATGCGGCAAGGCGCCGTTACGCTGCGAGCTTGGTCGGGTGCTTCAGATCGATGCCAATGACCGAGAAAACGGGCTCCGGCTTCTTGGGTACGGAGACCAGGTGCGCGAGGTCCATGACCAGACGTTGAAAAGCGTAGTCCGCCGACTCCAGCCTGATCCGTGCGCGGTTGTGTAGCGCAACAATGCGCTCCCCGCGCGCGATGGTCCTGCGCATATGCTCTGCCACGCGCTGGGAATGGGCTTCGAGGGACAGCGGTTGCGCCGGCGGAATCGGCGTCGCCTCGACTGGCTCCGCGGCCGTCGGCGCTTCTACCACGGGCGTCGCCTCCACAGGGATCGGTCGTCGATTGGCAGAGCTCCTTTGCTTCCGGGTCGCCGGTTTCGAAGATCGGAGGCGCTTGGCAGCCGGTGCTCCCCACCCGCGAAGCAGTCGAGCCTTTAGCCAATATCCGAGGCCGACGATCAGCGCGGATACCAAAAATGCCTGCCCAAACCCGATCAGCTCGGTCTGGTGGGCGCGTGCCAAGTCGTACAGGAAGGAGCTCATCGAAGCAAAAGCAGGCGGAAGGTTAGCGGCCTCAAAGAATACACGATTGGAAATGCTTTCTAGAATCGATTAGTTCCAGTCGGCCGAATACACTCGGCTAAGTCTTAACCAAGAGTAAACCTGTGACTTAACTTGAAACAATTCAACCCGGAGTTGAATTATAACAAGAAAAACACGAAAAAGTTGTCACTCGTTTCTCTAGAACGGTTAACTTAACCCGATCAGCCTACGGACTTCTTGCGGTGTCACGCCTGCGGCCCTGAGGGCCCGGAGGGAAGTGTCCCGGGCGCTCTTGCTGAGCTTGCGGCCATTCGCGTCCGTGATGAGCCGGTGATGGTGATAGAGCGGCTCCGGAAGCCCAAGCAGCACCTGCAGAAGGCGATGCACATCCGTCGCCGCAAGGAGATCGAGTCCGCGCGTGACATGGCTGACGCCTTGGCGCGCGTCGTCAATGACGACTGCGAGGTGGTAGCTGGCTGGTACATCCTTTCGCACGATAACGACGTCGCCCCAGCGTTCCGGCTGGGTGCGGACCTGGCGGAGAGGGCGGCCATCCGTCCCGAACTCGGTGAAGGTGAAAGCAGCATCGCCAGCCATTTCCCGCGCCAAAGCGACTGCCCGTTCCATATCTAGGCGTAATGCGTAAGGCTCGCCGCGCTCGAGGCGCATGGCCCACTCCTCCTGAAGGTGGGTGCAGTTACGGCGTAGAACGCGGGGAGCCCCATCGGGATCGACATCGCCAGGCTGACTCGCTGCGAGCGCCGCCAGGTCAGCGCGGGTCATCGGGCAGGGATAAAGGAGGCCAAGGCGTTGGAGCCGATCAGCCGCCGCCTGATAGTTTGCAAAGTGCTGCGACTGGCGGAGCACCGGCTCCTCCCACTCCAACCCGAGCCACGCCAGGTCCTCGAATATGGCATCGATGTATTCCGGTCGCGTTCGCGCGAGATCGATGTCCTCGATCCGCAGCAGAAAGCGCCCGTTGAGCCGGCGCGCCATTTCGAAGCCAATCAGCGCGGAAAGGGCGTGGCCGAGGTGAAGCTCGCCGTTGGGGCTTGGCGCGAACCGGAAGACTGGTCTGCCCATCTTTGGGTGACTCGAGCGCGGAATCGTGGAGTGACCGGACGAGCCGCGTCATACTATGGCGGCCGCGCGAGCGCATGTCAGGCGTGATCGAACGGGCGTGCTCGACTAAAGAGATGTCGAAGCGAGAACATACGACGAGCAGTATGCCCAAGCTCCAGAAAGCCAACGGAAGGGTTTACGTCGGGTCCGGCATCATCGAGACGCCCGAGGATATCCGGGCTGGGATGCGGGCACTGCGCCGGAAGTGTCCATACCTGCGCAAAGTCCACGACATCACGGGGGACCCACCCCTTCGGCGCCGGCCTGCTGGCTTCGAGGGACTGGCCCGGATCATCGTCGGCCAGCAGCTCTCTACCGCGAGCGCAAATGCCATCTGGTCTCGATTGACGTCCACTGTCCATCCGTTCAGTGCCGAAGCGTTCCTGGCGGCCAGCGATAAAACGCTTCGTCGAGCCGGGCTCTCGGCGCCGAAGACGCGCACCTTGCGAAACGTTGCCCGGGCTGTCGCTGAGGGCGAGCTGGAGATCGAGTCTCTGACCGGCTATTCAGACGAGGCGATACACGAGCAGCTGACTCGCGTGCCTGGCATTGGGCCTTGGACGGCAGACATCTTCATCATGTTCTGCCTTGGCCGGCGTGACGCGTTTGCAGCCGGCGATCTTGCCCTCCAAGTCGCCACACAGGGTGCGTTCGGCCTCGAACGCCGCCCGAACTCGGCCGAGCTTCTTGAGCTGGCAGAGCGCTGGCGTCCGTGGCGGGGGGTGGCTGCGCGGCTGCTTTGGGCCTATTACCCGGTACTAAAGAAACGCTCCGGAGCGCCTCTCTAGAACCCGCGCAAGGACATGAAGCTGCTTGACGGTCCCCGGAAAGAGCCGAGCAAGGCTGTCACGAGTCTCGTCGTTCTCATTCACGGCTACGGCGCCAACGGAGCCGACCTGATCGGCCTCGCCGACGCCTTGGCTCCGTGGCTTCCAGGTGCAGCGTTTGTAGCCCCCGATGCGCCTGAGCCGCTTCCCGATTTCGGTTTCGGTGGCCGCCAATGGTTCCCGCTCACGTTCCGCGACCCCGGAGAGCTGTGGCGCGGTGTCAGCCTGGCGGGCCCGGTGCTCGACCGTTTTCTGGATTCCGAGCTCGAGCGCTACCGCCTCCCTCCAAACCGTCTGGCCTTGGTCGGCTTCAGCCAGGGCACCATGATGGCGTTGCATGTCGGGCTAAGGCGATCCTCGGGACCCGCGGCCATCGTCGGCTTCTCCGGCGTCCTCGCAGGGCCCGAGCATCTGGTGAGCACGATCAAGGCCCGTCCGCCCGTTCAGCTCATTCACGGCGAGCTGGACGACGTCATCCCCGTGGAGGCGATCCACTTGACCCGAGAAGCTCTAGCTGCGGCTCACGTTCCGGTCGAATGGCACATCCGGCCCGGCATCGGGCATCAGATCGACCCCGGAGGGCTGAGGATGGCTGCGCACTTCCTGGCCCAGATGCTCGGTCCCGTGTAGTCCCCGGAGGCTAAGCAAGCGCCTTTCCCGTTGCCCGGTGTGACAATTCGGTAAATCCTGAGTTAATCCCGCCCGCTTCACAGACCAGACATGCGGTTATAGTATTCCGCGAGCGCGAGTGCGACGTGCGTTGCTCAAGTGGAAAGGGCAGAGTGCGGGAAGCACAGACGTGAATGTCTCAGCGACACCGCCGGATTCCATGCCGGCCCTGGTCCTGAACGCCGATTTCCGGCCACTCAGTTATTATCCGCTGTCGCTCTGGCATTGGCAGGATACGATCAAGGCGGTTTTTCTGGACCGGGTCAATATCATCTCTGAATATGAGCGTACGGTCCGAAGTCCCTCGTTCGAGATGCGTATCCCGAGCGTCGTTGCGCTCAAGACTTACGTAAAGCCAGCTCTATATCCTGCCTTTACCCGATTCAACGTCTTCCTCCGCGATCGCTTCACCTGCCAATACTGCGGCTCCAAGGAAGATCTGACCTTCGATCACGTCATTCCGCGCTCGCGGGGCGGTCAGACCCGATGGGACAATGTCACGACGGCGTGCTCGCCTTGCAATCTTGCGAAAGGCGGAGCGCTGCCGGAGGAGGTGGGCATGTGGCCAAAGCAGCGGCCATACCGCCCCACCGTCTTCGAGCTTCACCGCAACGGACGCCTGTTCCCGCCCAACTATCTGCATGAAAGCTGGCTCGACTACCTCTACTGGGATACCGAGCTCGAGCCGTAACCGAATTGCTGATCCCGAACGAAAATGCCCCGGCTCACACGCCGAGGCAGGCAATTACTCATCACACTTCGTTTAATTGGGCCCTAGGCCGCGCTTCGGAAGCTTCGGAAGTCACGAAGGCACAGGTGTTCTGCGATCAAATCGACGGCCTTGTTCCAGCTTGCCACGTGAGTGTTCGTCAGGCCGAACGCGGCGACGGCATCCGCCGGGCTTCCGCCATCACGAAACACACGCGCGCAGATTTGACGGGCGAGCCCAACGGCCGAATGCCACTGTAGCGGGTTAAAGCGATCACATTTCATGACTTGCCTCACATCTCGACGCGGCTTTCGCCAGACCTTGGAAAAGTGATGGCAAACACGCCCAGCGCTCTGGCGTCACTACGCGGGACCGTGCAATGTGAGGCCTTGGAGGAGACTGCAGTCGTACGCTTTGCGTGCTTGCCAACTCGCGGGAGGTTAATGCCTCCAATTCTGTTTCAGCTCTTCGCTGCCGGACCCGAGCCCGGCTTTGCCGGATCGGGGCTCTCGGCGGCTCTTGGGTTACGCAGCTCACTCAGCACCGTCTTGACCACTTGGTGCAGTGGGAGCCACGGGCCTGCGGCTTCACCACATAGTTGCATGCTCACCTACGCTGTACTGCAAAGACTGACGCAACTGCTGCAGACACCGAACCACTACTGCAGACGCTGACTGACTGTTACCCACGGCATCTTCTCCGCTCGGGGCATCCCCGTGCCGGACGTACGCTGCCCCGCCACTCTGGCGAGCCGCTCAGCGATACGCTTACGTTTCTTCGCCGCAGCAGCTCGCCTCAGTGCGAGAAATGCGTTTCGAAGCGCATTTCTTGGAAGAGTGCCGTACACTGACGCAACAGAACGCAACGATACGCTACTGGAACTCAAACACGGCTTTAGCCCGATGAATTCGGCTGCCGTTACTCCAGATGCCGATACGCTGGCATTACTCCCGATACGCCGGAACATGGCTCGCGGTAAGGGTACGCGGGAGGAAGCGGGACGCGATACGGTGTGCACTTGGGTTACGCTCCTCACCAAAACACCTTAGTTCCTACTGTGTTCCGCGAACGATCTGAAATTAAGCGTTGTCATGTGGCCGGACGGTGACACGTTTTGGGCCAACACAAGGTTTTTCACTGATTATTTGTTCAGCTTTGATGGGCGCGTGAGGAGCAGCGGGAGCGGCCAAGGTCGCCGTCAAATGCCCCGGTGCCAGCTGAGGCGAGCCGCCATGAATGCGCCGAGCGCGAGGAAAATAGATAGCAGGGCATTCCATCCCGCGAAGGACAGCCCTAGGAAGCGCCAAGGCGCCTCATCGCAGCGAATGACGCGGACAGTCTTGAGTTGCTCCAGGACGCCGCCAGAGCCTGCCGGCGCGGAATCGAGATAAAGCTGGCAGGTGTCGGGGCCGGCCCAAAACTTCCATTCGACGCCGGCGTGATAGACGCCGAGCCCGGCATTGACGAGGAAGCCGGCGGCGACAATCGCAAACAGAAGCCCAGCCCATCGCCGATGCCCGGCAGTCACCAACACCAGGGCACCGAACAGCACAGGAATGCCTGCGTAGTAAGCATAACGCTGCTGAAGGCAGAGCGGGCAGGGCCGGTAGCCACCGATATACTCAAACCCCAGCGCAGTCAGAATGATGGCGATAGCCGCGACGAGGACCGAGGCCCCCCATCGATAGGCTGAATCTCGCTCAGGTGTGGGCAGCGTCGCGGGCATCATCTCACATGAGATAGCGGAGGCCGACAAAACCCCCGATAAGCAATACCAAAAATACCGTCGTCACTAGCCCCAGCCGCTGCTCGATAAAGTCGCGGATCGGCGGCCCAAACCAATAGAGCAAACCACTAACGAGAAAAAACCTCAGTCCGCGGGCTGCGATGCTGGCGAGAACGAAAACGACGATATTGAGCTGGGTCACGCCACTGGCGATCGTAATGACCTTGTACGGAAACGGCGTCACCCCGAAAAAGAACACGATCAAGGCACCGTATTCATTGTAGGAGCTCGCAAACTCCGCGAATTTCTCGCCATAACCGTAAAGCTCGACAAGTGGCCTTCCGAGGACATCGAACAAGAGAAGGCCGATCAGATAACCGGCAACGCCACCCAAAACCGAACCGACCGTCGCGATGCTGGCGTAAACCCATGCCTTGAGCCGGCGGGCCAGCACCATCGGCATCAGCATCACGTCGGGTGGGATCGGAAAGAATGAGCTTTCGATGAACGCGACCCAGAATAACGCCTGCGGAGCCCGTTTATGGCCCGCCAAGTCCATCGTCCAGTCGTACAGTCGTCGTAGCATGACCGCCGTGCATACGCCGCCAACCGATCCGTGTCCATTGGACTCGACATCGGGGGCGGAGCAAGGGGCTGTACGGAAAGCGGCCTCTTCTCCCAAGCTGCTGATCGATTGAGTTGAAGGG
>QGVC01000029.1 GCA_003242645.1 Pseudomonadota bacterium | reverse complement strand
TTTTTTGAATGACCCCCTCCCCACCAATCTCCTCCTCACCCTCTCGGCCGGGAGCTTAAATTTGAAAAAAGAACCGCCCGTCCGCCGGCGCCGGCCCCCACCTTATGCAGGAAGATAATCTGGTCCCGCCACTCCTTCACGTCCATGGTGACCGTCGCAAGAGCCGGCAGCCGGCCGGCAAGCGCGGTCAGCTCGTGGTAATGGGTGGCGAACAGCGTGCGGCAGCGGCAAACATCGTGCAGGTATTCGACAGTGGCCCATGCAATCGAAAGGCCATCAAAGGTGGCGGTGCCGCGCCCGATCTCATCGAGAATGACGAGAGAGCGTTCGGTGGCCTGGTTCAGAATTGCTGCCGTTTCCACCATTTCGACCATGAAGGTCGAACGCCCGCGGGCCAGATCGTCGGACGCCCCCACGCGCGAGAACAGGCGGTCGATAACGCCAATCCTGGCTGATCGCGCCGGCACATAGGAGCCAATCTGCGCAAGGAGCGCTATGAGCGCATTCTGGCGCAGGAAGGTCGACTTGCCGGCCATGTTGGGACCGGTCACCAGCCAGATCCGGCTGCCTGTCCCACCTTCCTCCGAGCCGGCCTGGGAGGAGGCCGCCCCGCCGAGGACGCAGTCGTTCTCGATGAACGGTGCTGCCTTGGCGCGACGGAGCGCCTGCTCGACGACGGGGTGGCGGCCGCCGCGGATCTCGAAGTCGAGCCCATCCGTCACCTCAGGCCGGACATAGTTTTCCTGGAGGGCCAGCTCGGCGAGACCAGCGTAATGGTCGAGCTCCGCGAGGGCGGCAGCGGTGTCGCACAAGACGCGATCGAGCGCCACGACCGATCGCGCCAGCTCCGTAAAGACCTCCTGCTCGATCGCCAGTGCGCGCTGAGCGGCCGAGGCGATCATCCCTTCCGTTTCGGTCAACTCACGAGTCGTGAAGCGGACATTGTTGGCCAGCGTCTGGCGGTGCTGGAAGACGTCGGAAAGCGGTTTGGCGAGGAGGGGCTTGGCGCTGGCTGCCCCGACTTCAATGAAGTAGCCCAGCACGTTGTTGTGCCGGATTTTCAGCGACTTGATGCCGGTTTCCTCCGCGTAGCGCGCCTCGAGCGAGGCCATCACCTTGCGGCTGTCGTCCCTGAGCTGTCGCGCTGAATCGAGGTCCGGCCGGAAACCCTCGCGCACGAACCCTCCGTCGCGCCGGTGAGCGGGCGGGTTATCGACCAACGCAGCCTGAAGGGCCCGGGCGAGATCGCGCGTTTCGGAGGCGGCCAGCCGCCGTTGGATCGAGTCGAGCTCGGCGGGAAGTCCGATGCCGTCTGCCGAGCGACCCAGCAAGGCGCCCAGCACTTCGGCCGCAGCCAGGCCGTCGCGTACGGCAGCGAGATCGGTCGGGGCGCCGCGCTGGAGGGTCAGCCGCGATACGGCGCGCGCAATATCGGGAGCGCCTCGAAGGTGGTTTCTGACATCTTCGAGCAGGCGGTCCCGTTCCAGCAGGTAGGTCACGGCATCGAGGCGGGCGGCAATGGCCCGCGGGTCGCGTAATGGGCTCGCAAGCCGGGCGGCCAACTCACGTGCCCCCGGACCGGTGACGGTACGGTCGATCGCGGCGAGCAAGCTCCCTTGCCGTCCGCCGGACGCGCTCCGCACCAGCTCCAGGCTGGCGCGCGTGGCCGCGTCGATGACCATGGTGTTGGCCGGGCCGGTGCTGCGCGGTGGACGTATGATGGGTTGCCGCCCGATCTGGGTCAGCTCCACGTATTTCAGGAGTGCTCCAGCGGCAGCGAGCTCGGGTCGCGAGAAGCTACCGAAAGCCGCCAGCTCCGCCACGCCCAGCCGGCTCTTGAGTGTCTCTTCGCCGGCCATGCTGTCGAAAGTGGCAGCAGGCACTGGGGTTGCAGCCGCGCCGACGTGATCGATCCAGGCCTTGATGTCGGAGCGGGCGAGGGACGTGTCAGCGGCGATGATCTCGCTGGGCTGCAGACGGGCAAGCTCCCCGGGCAGATCATTCAGCGTGACAGAGCCCAGCTCGAATTCCCCCGTGGAGATATCGAGAGAAGCGAGCGCGATGATCGGCCCGTCCGTTTCGGCGCCCTGCGGGGCGATATGCAACGCGGTCAGATAATTGCGGGCCTTGGCGTCGAGCAGTGTGTCCTCGGTCAGCGTGCCCGGCGTGACGAGCCGGACCACATCCCGCCGCACGATGGCCTTGGAGCCCCGCTTCCGCGCCTCCGCGGGATCTTCGAGCTGCTCGCAGACGGCAACGCGATAGCCTTGCTTGATGAGACGCTGGAGATATTCGTCGGCCCGTACGACGGGCACCCCGCACATCGGAATGTCCTCTCCGAGGTGCTTGCCGCGCTTGGTTAGCACGATCCCGAGCGCCTGCGAGGCAACGACAGCATCCTCGAAGAAGAGCTCGTAGAAGTCGCCCATCCGGTACCAGAGCAGGCAATCCGGATTGGCGGCCTTTATCTCCAGGTACTGTGCGATGGAGGGCGTGGCCTCGGCCGCGGAACGGCGCAAGGCATCGGCAGCATCAGCCGGTGAGGGCTGGTCGTCCGGTTGATGTGATCCGACGTGCTCGTTCTGATGCTCGGCCATCGGAGCTGTGGCCCCCCTTTCGTTCCGGGAACCACATATGCGCCCCGCGCCAGCAGGTCAAAGTCGGACCCGAGTTGCCAACAACCTGTCCCGGCTCGCGCTTTCACATGAGTTGCTGATGCCGCCATGAAATCGACGCGTACGATTGCTTAACGCTTTCCAGAGGTGTGTGCGGGCCGGTTTGCGGGAGGGCGTTCGTATATCAGTTTTCGGAGGATGTGATGCGTTTCCTTGGCGTCGGCCTGATCGCACTCGCTCTGATGCTCGTGCCGTTGTCCACCGAGGCCGCGAGTCCGCAGCCCGCTCGGGGAGACGGTCCATTCGCGACGCATGAGCAAATCCTTCAGTGGATCAACGATTACCGTCTGGAGCCCCAGCCGGAAAAGCTCCCCGAGGTGCTGAAGGCGATGAGCCGCCTGGGGTTGCTGAGGGACCCGGATACCACGGGTGTCTACATCGGTTTCGCAGCTGGCGTGCTGGGGTCCAATCCGCACATGGCAGAGAAGCTCGTGACCCGCATGTTCCCGATGCCGCCGGAGGATCAAGCGGTCATCGTCAAGGCCATTGCCTACAGCGGCTTGCCGGACTGGAAGCGCTTGCTCGCCAAGTTCGCCGAGCGCATGCCGGCGCGCAAGGCGCTGATCGATAGCTATCTGTCTGACAAGGCCCCGCTCTTGCACAATTTGCCGCTCGAGACAGGACCAGCGCCGGTCGATACGCTTTGGGGCTACTACTTCGCCACAGGCTCACTCGAGCCCGTGTACCGCATCGTCGAGGCGCTGAAGTGGTCGGACGACAAGAGCGACGTGAACCGGCTGACCATCGGCAGCGTCGCCAAATGGACACTCGCCAACAACGCTTCCAGGGACAAGGAGCTGCTCGATTTCCTGCGCGAGCAGCAGCACATGAAGAACCACCCGGAGAAGGTGCGAAAGGCTCTCAAGGAGATCGTAGAGGCGGCGGAGACATTTGAGACCACCAAGATCCGTAAAGACGCGCTCGCCGCTATCGAGGAGCTGAAGCGCACCGGCCCGCAGCCCAACAATCCCTGGGCGAAGGCGGCCTACTATGGCAGCACGGCAATTGCCTTGGGATGCGTTGTTGCCAGCGCGTTGGGGGCAACCGCCATCGGGCTGCCGTGCATCCTGACGGGCGCGGCATCCTCCGCGGCGGTGAAGTGGCTGAACGGGCCGTGAGGATCAGGGCAGCGCATAAATCTGTTCCTTGGAGCTGAAGGAAAAGGACCTTCGGGCCAGCATCCTCCGCGAATTGAGACTGAGTGTCTGCAAACAGAATGGGCGCCCCAAATGGGCGCCCGCCAATTTTGGAGGATCGCATACGGGCCAGACATGCCGGCCCGCCGAATGCCTCAGTTCGGGACCTTTTGCTGCTCCGCGGCCGGGTTCTCGGTCGACGCGACCTTCCCGAGCAGCAGGGAGATGGCGTACTGGAGCTGCTTATCCTTCTCCGGCTCCTGCGGGACATAGGCCGACGAGCCGGATTCCTCCTTGACGCCCTCTGTGTCCGGCTTGAGGTGACCGCGGAGGCTCGCTTCACCGCGGGGCTTGGCGGCTTCCTTGCCCTGTAGCTCAGGTGGCAGATCCTGCTCCACCACGATATCAGGCTGGATGCCCTGCGCTTGGATGGAGCGTCCGGACGGCGTGTAGTACCGCGCCGTCGTCAGACGGAGAGCACCGTTGCTGCCGAGCGGAATGATCGTCTGGACCGAGCCTTTGCCGAAGGATCGCGTGCCGACGATCGTCGCGCGCTTGTGATCCTGGAGCGCACCGGCAACGATCTCGGAAGCCGAAGCTGAGCCGCCGTTGATGAGCACCACGATCTTCTTGCCGTCGGTGATATCACCGGGCCGAGCCTGGCTGCGCTGGAGCTCCTCGAGGTTGCGGCCCTTCGTCAAGACGATGGCGCCCTTGTCGAGGAATGCGTCAGACACCGCAACCGCCTGATCCAAAAGGCCGCCCGGGTTGTTGCGCAGGTCGATGATGTAGCCCTTCAGCTTGTTTCCGGCCTTCTTCTTCAGCTCCTCGACCGCCTTGACCAGATTGCTATGCGTCTGCTCGTTGAAGGTCGTGATCTTGATGTACGCGACCTGATCATCAGCCTCGAGCCGTGACTTCACAGCGCTGATCCGGATGATGTCGCGGATGATTGTGACGTCGAACGGCTCGTCACGCCCTTTGCGGACGATGGTCAGCGTGATCGGCGTCTTCTCAGGGCCGCGCATCTTCTCGACCGCCTGCTCGAGCGTCATACCCATGATCTGCTCACCATCCAGGTGGGTGATGAGATCATTGGCCTGGATGCCGGCCTTGTGGGCAGGCGTGCCGTCGATGGGAGCGACAACCTTGACGACGCCGTTCTCCATCGTGACCTCGATCCCGAGGCCGCCGAACTCACCCCGCGTCTGCACCTGCATGTCGCGGAAATGCTTGGGGCTCAGGTAAGCCGAGTGCGGGTCGAGGGCCGCCAGCATCCCGTTTATGGCCGACTCGATAAGCAGCGTGTCATCCGGCTTCTCGACATAGTCCTGCCGGACGCGCTCAAGCACATCGCCGAACAGGTCGAGTTGCCGGTAGATCTCCGAGTCGGACGATGACGCCGAGTAGGTCTTGGAGACGTTCGTGATCGTCGTCAGGCCGGCCAGACCGGCCATCACCAAGAATGTCCAGAAAGCGAATTCGGGTCTGCGCATGTCTCTGTGCCTTATCCCTGCACCTTCTCCTCCGACTCCCGGTACCACCAGGGAGTCGGGTCAATGGGCCTACCTTCCTTCCGGAACTCGACGTAGAGCACCGGGGCGTTCTCCTGAGACCGGCCCGCGGGCGCGACCTGCATTGTCCCTACTGGCTCGCCAGCAAGTACAAACTGGCCAAGCTGCGCGTCTATATGGGAAAGACCCGCAAGTAATACATGGTACCCACCTCCGGCATTTATGATCAAGAGCTGGCCGTAACTACGGAATTCGCCAGCGTAAACGACCCAACCATCTGTTGGAGACGTGATCTGTGCGCCGGGCCGCGTCTCGATAACTATACCCTGTGATCTGCGTCCGCTCGAGGTGATGTCGCCGAAGCCCAGGATGGGCCGGCCATGGGCCGGCATAGGCAACTTACCTTTGGCGAGGTGGAACGGGATGGCTGGCTTCAAACGTCCTGGCGGACCGCTCAAAGGGCCGGCGGGAGCCAGGACGATATCGATCTCACCGTCACCGCTCTTACCGGGACCCGCCTTCCCCGGCGGGCCGGCGCCCTCTTTCGGCAGCTGCTTTTCGTAGGTTCCCAGGCCTGTTCTCTCGGCAACCGTCTGGTCGAGCGCGGCAATCAGCTCGCTGAGGCTGGTAACGGACTTGGAGATGCGGTCTGCTTCCCGCCGCACGGCCTCGAGCTCTGCCTGATAGTGGCTTTGCGACTGCCGCTTCTCCTCCATCAGCATGGCCAAGCGAGCCTGGGCATTTTTCAGCTGCTGCGTTTCCGATTCGATCTTCCTGCGCTCCTCAGCAATCTGGTTGAAAAGGTTTTCGAGCTCCTTAAGGCGCCCGACGAGATCTTGAACCTGCGTCTGCAACTCTGGAACCGCGCGGGCCAGCAGCATGGCGCTCCGAACCATCTCCAGGGCATCCTCGCGCCGGGTCACGATAACCGGCGGGGGATTGCGGCTCATGCGTTGCATGGCTCCCAGGAGCTTGCTGATCTCGGCGTGGCGCTGCTGGAGGGCTTCCTGATGCTGTTTCCTCTGGACCTCGAGAGCATCACGGCGAGCCTCGATGCTGCTGAGCCGCGCCTCGCTGTCCTGCACGCTGCGGGCTGCTTCCTGGAGCTGCGCGTTGAGCCGCGCCCGTTCCTCCTCGATTTTCGCCAGGTCGCTCTTGAGCTGTGAGGCCCGCTGCTCGGTCTGCTTGAGCCGCTGCCGGTCCTGCTCGAGCTTCTGCTTGGCGTCGGTGGCAAGCTTCGATTGGCCAAAGGCCGGAGCGGTCAGTAACAGGCCTGCCACGATGGCGAGCGAAACCGCTACGCGTCGACCCGCGCCCACTCGGGCGGCAGCTCTTGTCGCATGTCGGCCCAAAGCCCGCATCTACCCCTGTCCCGCGGCCGTCATCCCTGCTAGACCAGTGGCAGACTGCTGCGCGCTGATCCAGCAGAGTACCTGTACAACGGAATACGGCAATTCTGGTGTGGGTCGCAGTATCATAATGCACGCGGGCGGTGCGACCAATTGCGATCTTTCTCCTGCTCCGTGCGTTCTTCGCTTGGGCCGGCTGGCGCAGGTCAGGCAGCCCAGATTTCGGAGCCTCAGATGACGGATATTTTCTACTACCTGACCATTCTTGCGCCCCTGGCAGTTCTTGTGGTGCTGCTTCTCGGCCTTTGGAACCTCATGCGAACGAGAAGTTCCAGCCGCAGCCAGAAGCTGATGCGCTGGCGTGTCGGCCTCCAGTTCCTGGCCATCGTGCTGATCATGGTGACGGTCTACCTGACGAGCGGGTAAGCTCTCGCCAGTGACATGGCCAGGCTACGATGAGGCGAGGATATGGTCGTCCTGAACAAGATCTACACCCGCACCGGTGACGATGGGACCACCGCTCTTGGCACTGGTCAGCGCATCCGCAAGGACAGCCCTCGTGTCGCTGCTTATGGCACCATTGACGAGACCAACGCGGCCATCGGCATGGCCCGGGTTTACATTGCGGAGAGCCATCCCGAGCTCGATGCAATGTTGGCAAGAATTCAAAACGATCTGTTCGACCTGGGGGCGGAGCTGAGCGTACCCGCAACGAGCGGGGAGCAAAAGTCGTCTCGTCTCGAAATCACGGCGGCCCAGGTCAAGCGGCTCGAAAATGAAATCGACAAGCTGAATGCCGAGCTGCAGCCGCTTCGCTCGTTCGTCCTTCCTGGAGGATCGCCGGGGGCAGCCGCGCTGCACATGGCCCGCACCATTTGCCGGCGGGCGGAACGGGAAATGGTGGCGCTTGCGGCCGACCCCAACGAGACGGTCAGTCCTACCGCACTGCAATACGTCAACCGCTTGTCGGACCTGCTTTTCGTCGCCAGCCGTTACGTGAATGACCGAGGCCGGAGCGACGTGCTCTGGGTCCCCGGACAGAACAGGTAGACAAACGCCGCTTCAAGCGGTCAATTTAGCTTGCGTGCAAACTTCCGAGGGGCGGGCGCGTGTTTATTCCGGTCTACGATCAAAATCCGCTGCGCTCGATCCACTTTCAGGTCGTTACTGTCAGCCTCATCGCCATCAACATTGTGATTTTCATCCTGCAGGTGACGGCGCTGCCGCTGCAGGTGGTGCTCGGTTTCGCGCTGGTGCCTGCTGATCTCGTTGGAATGGGGGCGGCTGTGCCCGGTGCTGCTCCATCTGTCGGCGAAATCGCCATTCCCGAGCGGCTGACGCTCCTCTCCTACATGTTCTTCCACGGCGACATCCTGCATCTCGCAGGCAACATGCTGTTTTTGTGGGTGTTCGGCGACAACGTGGAGGATGCGCTCGGCCATTTCCGCTTTCTCATATTCTATTTGGCTTGCGGAGTTGCTGGGGGGCTCGCGCACGCGCTGATGATGCCGAACTCCGAGTTGCCGCTCATTGGTGCCAGCGGAGCCGTGGCCGGCGTCATTGCGGCTTATTTGATGCTGCACCCTCGTGTTCGCATCTGGGTGCTGGTGATGCGGTTCATTCCCATCCGCATTTCTGCCGCCTTTGCACTCGGCGCTTGGGTTGTGACCCAGCTTGTTATGGCGGTCTTACCTCAGGTGGGGCCGGTCGCCTGGTGGGCGCACGTCGGCGGCCTTGCTGCGGGAGCCGTTCTGGTCATCTTCATGCGCCGGTCCGGTGTGCCGCTATTCGATCGCGGAATCGCATAGCAGCATCAACCAGAACGAATAAGTGCGAGTCATCCTGCCAACCGAATGATTGACTTGCTGAAAACGTGAGCATACGGTGCCTTTTCGCATGTGCGAAGGATGCGGACTGCGCCGGGCTGGTTTCGGGGATTGAGACGCTTCATCCCGGAATGCGCCATTTCTGAAAGGCTCGCGGGCAGCGCGACCGCACGCCGATTGCTGGAGAATTAGGAGAACTCGGGATCATGAAAGTCCTCGTGCCCGTCAAGCGCGTGGTTGATTTCAATGTGAAAATCCGAGTGAAGCCGGACGGCTCGGGGGTGGAGCTCGCCAACGTCAAGATGTCGATGAATCCCTTCGACGAGATCGCGGTCGAGGAGGCGATCCGGTTGAAGGAGAAGGGCGTCGCCAGCGAGATCGTGGCTGTATCGATCGGGCCCAGCAAGGCGCAGGAGACGATCCGCACGGCGTTGGCCATGGGCGCGGATCGCGGCATTTTGATCGAGACGGATGAGGGTGTGACTGTCGAGCCGCTGGCCGTCGCCAAGCTGCTCAAGGCCGTGGTTCAGGAGGAGCAGCCCAGTCTTGTCATTCTCGGGAAACAGGCCATCGACGACGACTGCAATCAGACGGGCCAGATGTTGGCGGCTCTACTGGGATGGCCCCAGGCGACATTCGCCTCCAAGCTCGTGATCGAGGACGGCGATGCCCGAGTGACGCGTGAGGTCGATGGCGGCCTCGAGACGTTGAAGTTGAAGCTTCCTGCGGTCGTGACGACGGATTTGCGTCTCAACGAGCCGCGCTATGCCTCTCTGCCCAACATCATGAAGGCGAAGAAGAAGCCGCTGGATGTGAAGAAGGTGGCTGACTTCGGCGTAGACATTGCGCCGCGCCTCAAGGTCCTGAAGACATCCGAGCCGCCGGCCCGTAAGGCTGGCGTGAAGGTGTCCAGCGTGGCGGAGCTGGTCGAGAAGCTCAGAACAGAAGCGGGGGTAATCTGATGGCAGTGCTGGTCCTTGCGGAGCACACGAACGACACCTTCAACGCGGTAACGGCGAAGGCGGTTACGGCCGCGGCAGCACTGGGCGGTGAGGTTCACATTCTCGTGGCGGGGTCCAACTGCCGTCCGGCGGCGGAGGGGGCTGCCAAGATCGAAGGCGTTTCAAAGGTCCTCGTCGCCGATGCCCCCCATTTGGCAAATCAGATCGCGGAGGAGATGGCGGCGCTCATCGTGCCGCTGATGGCCAACTACGATGCACTCGTCGCCCCTTCGACCGCTCGCGGCAAGAACATTCTGCCCCGCGTCGCCGCCATGCTCGATGTCATGCAGATCTCCGACATCACGGCGGTGAAGTCGCCCGATACCTTCGAGCGGCCGATCTACGCGGGGAATGCCGTCCAGACGGTGCAGTCGACCGAGCCCAAAAAGGTCATCACGGTCCGCACGGCTGCGTTCGCGGCAGCGCCGGAAGGGGGATCTGCCACCATCGAGTCGATTTCGGTGCCGGAGCCTGTCGGGCTGTCCAGCTTCGAAGGGGCTGAGCTGGCCAAGTCCGAGCGGCCGGAACTCACAGCGGCCCGGATCGTCATCTCTGGTGGACGTGGCATGCAGTCCGCGGAGAACTTCAAGAAGTACATCGAGCCGATAGCTGACCGGCTGGGTGCCGCGATGGGGGCCAGCCGTGCGGCCGTCGATGCCGGCTTCGCCCCGAATGATTGGCAGGTGGGCCAGACGGGCAAGGTCGTAGCGCCGGAGCTTTACATCGCGGTCGGCATTTCGGGGGCCATTCAGCACCTTGCGGGTATGAAGGACTCCAAGGTCATCGTCGCGATCAACAAGGATGCCGAGGCGCCGATCTTCCAGGTCGCCGATTACGGGCTCGTGGCCGACCTGTTCCAGGCCCTCCCCGAGCTGGATGCCGAGCTGCAGAAGGCAGGCTATTGATCCCGGCGGACCGCTGAATCGAGAACCGTTCAAACCGCAGCTGCAAGACGAGACAGCCAGATGCCAGGAGCAAACACGGTAGCCATCAAGAAGGTAGGGGTAATCGGCGCCGGCCAAATGGGTAGCGGGATTGCCCACGTGGTTGCGCTCGCGGGCTATGACGTCCTCTTGACGGACATCTCCAAGGAGGTCGTCGACAAGGCAATGGCGACCATCGCGCGCAACATGGACCGGCAGATTGCTCGGGGCCTCATTACGGAGGCTGATAAGCAAGCTGCGCTTGGGCGGATCCAATATGCGGCGGACTACGATGCCTTTTCGGACTGTGATCTGGTGATCGAGGCGGCCACTGAGAACGAAAGCATAAAACGCCAGATCTTCACGGAGCTGACGCCGAAGCTCAAACCTGAAGCCATCATCGCCTCCAACACATCCTCCATCTCCATTACGCGTCTGGCCTCGATTACGAAGCGACCGGAGCGCTTCATCGGCATGCACTTCATGAATCCTGTGCCGGTGATGCAGCTCGTGGAGCTTATCCGAGGGATAGCGACGGAGGACGATACGTTTGCTATCTCCCGCGCATTCGTAGAGTCGCTGGGCAAGACGATCGCCGTAGCGGAGGATTTCCCGGCCTTCATCGTCAACCGCATTCTGCTGCCGATGATCAACGAGGCCGTTTACACGCTTTATGAGGGCGTCGGCACGGTTGAGGCGATCGACAAGGCGATGCGGCTTGGCGCCAATCACCCGATGGGGCCGCTGGAGCTGGCCGACTTCATTGGTCTCGACACCTGCCTCTCTGTGATGCAGGTGCTTTATGAAGGGTTGGCCGATTCCAAGTATCGCCCGTGTCCGTTGCTGGTGAAGTACGTTGAGGCTGGTTGGCTCGGCCGCAAAACGCAGCGTGGCTTCTACGACTATCGGGGCGAAACGCCCGTGCCAACGCGCTGAAGTTGGAGTTCACTTCTATATCCTGTCCGCACCCGCCATTCGAGGATGGCAACTGGTCTGGATTGAAGTGCCGGCGCAAATGACCGGCAGGTAGCGCGACTGCCACTTCGCTTCTAGTTGTTCCAGTTTCATAGTTCCGTGGCTCGGGTTGAACGAGGGGCCAGGAAAACTCTTGTCGGAGCCGCTGAGCCAGAAACTGCGAGGCCGAAGCGTTTATTGCCCGCCAGGATCAGGCCATTTGCCCAAGGCTGGTATGGCACTGCTGTGCCACGATCGCTAATTAGAAGGTATCCCGGCGAATCCGAATCCCGGGCCTGGAGGTCCGGGCAAGAGGCAGGAGTTCATGACGAGCGATCTCGATCAAGCCTACCGGCCATGTGTAGGGATCATGGTCGTCAACCGGCAGGGGCTGGTGTGGGTCGGCCGCCGCGCCGATGCGCCGAACGAGCCTGAGGGCCGTGGCTCCTGGTGGCAAATGCCGCAAGGCGGGATCGATCCGGATGAGGACCCTAGGAAAGCTGCACTGCGTGAGTTGGAGGAGGAAACCGGTATCCACACAGTTGAGTTCGTGGCCGAGCACCCGGAGTGGCTCCGCTACGACTTGCCTCCGAGCCTGATCGGGAAAGCCTGGGGCGGTCGCTGGAGGGGCCAGCGGCAGAAGTGGTTTCTGCTCCGCTTCCTTGGCGGCGACTCCGAGGTGAATTTGAGCCCGCCGAGTGCTCACCAGCCTGAGTTCGACGCGTGGCGTTGGGCTTTGCTCGACGAACTGCCGGCCTTGATCGTTCCCTTCAAACGGGACGTGTACGCGAAAGTCATTTCTACGTTCGCGCCGCTGATCAAACCCATCGATTCATCGTCGTAAGCGATTGCCGCGTTCGAGCAGCCGTCAGGAGATCAGCCTGCTGTGGGTGCGAAGGACAGGCAGACTCAGAAGTTGCCGATCCGGTGTGGCGTCGGCATCGTGTTGCTTAATCGGCTCGGCCAGATTTGGATCGGCCAGCGTCGCCCGAAGTGGCTTCCGCGCGATGCCCCTCCCGTATGGCAGATGCCTCAGGGCGGCATTCGCGAAAACGAGAAGCCGATCGAGGCAGCTCTACGCGAGCTTGCGGAGGAAACCGGCGTCACCTCCGTCGAGGTGCTGTCCAAGTCGCGATCCTGGATCACGTGGCATCTCCCCAAGGAACTGCTCGGCATTGCCCTCAAAGGCCGCTATTCCGGCCAGCGTCAGCGGTGGTTTGCCATGCGCTTTCTGGGGGACGAAAGCGAGATCAACCTGAAGCCGCCCGACGGGGGCAAACCGGAGTTCGATGCCTGGCGGTGGGCTGAGCCTCGTGAAGTCATCGAGCTGGCGCCGTCGTTCAGACGGTCCAGCTACGAGGCTGTGTTTGAGGAGTTCGCCGATTTACTGCCAAGACCGAGGTGAGGCGAGACCGCAGCCCGAAGGGTTGAGATCAGGCGCGTCCGGACTGTAGCGCACGCAGGCTGTCCACAGCTGACTGGGCAAGAAAGCGAGCGTCGTCATCCTTCGCCGCGTCGAGCTCAGCCTGGGCATTGGCCAGTTCGGCAGCGATGAGACCAGCTGCCGTCGAGGCCTCAGCATCGAATGCCGTCTGTGCCAGCACAGTCAGGCGATCTGGCTCGACCTCGGCGAAACCGCCCTTGACGAAAACACGGTGCGTCTTGCCCGGCAGCTGGATGTCGAGCACGCCCGGCCGGAGCATCGACAACATTGGCGCGTGGTTCGGCAGGACAGCGAAGTCGCCTTGCACACCCGGCAGCACGACCTGCTCCGCGTCCTCAGACAGGAGCACGCGCTCCGGGCTCACCAGCTCGAACTTGAACGTGTCAGCCATGTTCCTTCCTCAGCCTTGGCGTGCGTCCGAAACGCCTAGGCTTGATCCTCGTCGTCGTCCGAGGTTGCCCCAATCTTCGCTTGCACCTCCTCCTCGGTCTGCAGGCGGGTGCCGCAGAACGGGCAGAAGTACATCGGATGATCCACCATTCCGGACTCGTCGTCCTCGAGATCGACGAGCCCGACAGTCATGTAGAGCACGCCGTCATCACCTTGGGTGACGAGCGGCTCGAAGTCCTCGCCTGCCATGGCCTCTTTCAGCTCATCGCAGCACGTGCCGAACTTGCCTGTTGCGTTGTCTGCTTCGGCCATGGACAGTCCCCTGCCGCTTTAAGCGGCTGCTGCAAGTTGCTCGGCCTTCGCGATGGCTTCCTCGATGGTGCCGACCATGTAGAACGCCTGCTCCGGCAAATGATCGTAGTCGCCGTTGCAAAGGCCTTTGAAGCCTTTGATGGTGTCCTGCAAGTTCACGAACTTGCCGGGCGTGCCAGTGAACACCTCGGCCACGTGGAACGGCTGCGAAAGGAAGCGCTCGATCTTACGCGCACGCGCAACGATCAGCTTGTCCTCCTCGCTCAGCTCATCCATGCCGAGAATGGCGATGATGTCCTGGAGCGACTTGTAACGCTGCAGGATTGCCTGCACCTGACGGGCCACCTGATAGTGCTCCTCGCCGACGATGCGCGGGTCAAGCATGCGGGACGTGGAATCGAGCGGGTCGACGGCCGGGTAGATGCCCTTCTCGGCGATGGGGCGAGAAAGCACCGTCGTCGCGTCGAGGTGGGCGAACGAGGTCGCCGGCGCCGGGTCGGTCAGGTCGTCGGCCGGCACGTAAATGGCCTGCACCGAGGTAATCGACCCCTTCTGAGTCGTCGTAATGCGCTCCTGCAGGGCACCCATGTCGGTGGCGAGCGTCGGCTGATAACCAACGGCCGAGGGGATGCGGCCGAGGAGCGCCGACACCTCAGAACCCGCCTGCGTGAAGCGGAAGATGTTGTCCACGAAGAACAGCACGTCCTGGCCCTGGTCGCGGAAATACTCGGCGACCGTCAGTCCGGTAAGGCCGACACGGGCGCGGGCGCCAGGGGGCTCGTTCATCTGGCCGTAAACCAGGGCGCACTTGGAGCCGGCCGCGGAGCCGTGCTTGCGCGGGTCCTTGTTGACGCCCGACTCGATCATCTCGTGGTAGAGGTCGTTCCCCTCGCGGGTACGCTCACCAACGCCGGCGAACACGGAATAGCCGCCGTGCGCCTTCGCGACGTTGTTGATGAGCTCCATGATGAGAACAGTCTTGCCGACGCCGGCGCCGCCGAACAGGCCGATTTTTCCGCCCTTGGCGTATGGCGCGAGCAGGTCGACGACCTTGATGCCCGTAACGAGGATCTGCGCCTCCGTGGACTGCTCGACGTAGGCGGGGGCCGGCTGGTGAATGGGGCGTGTCTCGACGCCGACAATCGGGCCGGCCTCGTCCACAGGCTCGCCGATCACGTTCATGATGCGGCCCAACGTGGCCTCGCCGACCGGAACAGCAATAGGACGGCCCGTGTCGATGACCTCCTGACCGCGAACCAGACCGTCGGTCGAGTCCATGGCGATCGTGCGGACCGTGTTCTCGCCAAGGTGCTGGGCGACCTCGAGAACGAGGCGGTTGCCATGGTTGTTCGTTTCGAGGGCGTTGAGGATGTCGGGCAGCTCGTCCTCGAATTGGACGTCCACGACGGCGCCCATCACCTGGCGGATGCGACCTATTCTGTTGCTAGCCATTTGTATTCCCTGTGCCTGCGGCGGTTTCAGTCTGTCTTGACCAGATCGAGATGTGCTCGATTGTCGAAATCCCTTCGTTCAGCGGAGCGCCTCGGCGCCTGAAATGATCTCGATCAGCTCCTTGGTGATCAGGGCCTGGCGCGTGCGGTTGTACGTCAAGGTCAGCCTGTCGATCATTTCTTCGGCGTTGCGCGAGGCATTGTCCATGGCGGTCATGCGCGCGCCCTGCTCGGAGGCTGCGTTCTCCAGCAAGCCGCGGAAGATCTGCGTCGCGAGATTGCGCATCAGCAGGTATTCGAGAATTTCCTGCTCGCCCGGCTCGTACTCATGAACAGCCACGGCTCCGGCGCGCGCCTCGCTCGGCTCCTCTTCAGGCAGCTTCGCGGGAATCAGCTGAAAAGCCGTTGGTTTTTGTGAGATAACCGACTTGAACTCGCTGAAATACAGCGTGCAAACGTCGAATTCGCCCTTCTCGAATAGAGCCAGGATCTTGTTTGCGATCTCCTGGGCATGGGCGAAGCCGATCTGGCGCACGCTTCTAAGGTCGACCCGGTCGATGATCAGGTCGCCGTACTCCCGGCGCAGGATGTCGTAGCCTTTGCGGCCAACGCTGAGGATCTTGACCGTCTTGCCCTCCTGCTGCAGGCGCTGGATGTCCTGCCGCGCAAGGCGGGCGATATTCGCGTTGAAGCCACCGCAGAGGCCGCGCTCGGCCGTCATCACCACCAGCAGATGAGTCTGGTCGCGGCCCGTGCCGACGAGTAGCGGGGAAAGCCCCTCTCGAGTCGTGATGCGCCGATTGAGGTTGGCCAGAATGCGGTCCATGCGTTCGGCGTAGGGGCGCGCCGCAGCCGCTGCCTCTTGTGCCCGACGCAGCTTGGCCGCCGCGACCATCTGCATGGCCTTGGTGATCTTACGCGTCGCTCGAACAGACGCGATCCGATTTCTCAGGTCCTTCAAGCTGGGCATCGGGCCGTATCTTCCTACCTCAGTCGGCTTTAGGCGTCGCCTTCGGAAAGGCGGGTCGGTGGCGAGCGGAAATTTGAGACCTAGAAGACTTCTGCCGAAGGCCCTGCTCTACCCTTGAGCCGAAGCCTTCGGCCTTCCCCTACTAGCCCGGGTCTGCGATCCACCATCGCCCACCCACGGCCAGAACAATGCGGAGTTACGGAGTGAATGCCTTGGCGAACTTGTCGATCGCCGCGACGAGCTTCTTCTCCGTCTCGGGCGAAATCTCCTTCTCCGTGCGGATGGTCTCGAGGATGTCCGCGTGCTGATCCCGCATGATACGCAGCAGCTCCTGCTCGAAACGATTGACGGCGCTCACAGGCAAAGGATCAAGGTAACCGCGCGTACCGGCGAAGATCACGACCACCTGCTCTTCCATCTTGAGCGGCGAGAACTGCGGCTGCTTCAGCAGCTCGGTCAGGCGTGCACCGCGGGCAAGGAGGCGCTGCGTCGTGGCGTCGAGGTCCGAACCGAATTGCGCGAAGGCGGCCAATTCGCGGTACTGAGCGAGCTCGCCCTTGATGCGGCCCGCGACCTGCTTCATGGCCTTCGTCTGTGCGGCTGAACCGACGCGCGACACCGAAAGACCAACGTTCACGGCAGGACGGATGCCCTGATAAAACAGATCAGTCTCGAGGAAGATCTGGCCGTCGGTAATCGAAATCACGTTCGTCGGAATGTAGGCCGACACGTCGTTGGCCTGCGTCTCGATGACGGGCAGAGCCGTCAGAGAGCCTGCACCGTGCTCGTCGTTGAGCTTCGCGGCACGCTCCAGCAGGCGCGAGTGCAGGTAGAAGACGTCACCCGGATACGCCTCGCGGCCCGGCGGGCGGCGCAACAGCAGCGACATCTGACGATAGGCGACGGCCTGCTTGGAGAGGTCGTCATACGCGATCACGGCATGCATGCCGTTGTCGCGGAAGTACTCACCCATGGTGCAGCCTGCGAACGGGGCCAAGTACTGCATGGGAGCAGGATCGGAGGCCGTTGCAGCGACGATGATCGAGTACTCGAGCGCGCCGCGCTCCTCCAGGACCTTCACGAACTGAGCAACGGTCGAGCGCTTCTGACCGACGGCAACGTAGATGCAGTAGAGCTTTTGGGATTCGTCGTCGCCCTGGTTCAGCGGCTTCTGGTTCAGGAAGGTGTCGAGGATGATTGCGGTCTTGCCGGTCTGACGGTCGCCGATGATGAGCTCGCGCTGGCCGCGGCCGATGGGAATGAGGGCGTCGATGGCCTTGATGCCCGTGGCCATTGGCTCGTGCACGGATTTGCGCGGCAGAATGCCGGGCGCCTTCACGTCCACACGCCGGCGCTCCTTCGCATTGATCGGGCCCTTGCCGTCGATCGGGTTACCGAGGGCGTCGACGACGCGGCCGAGAAGCTCCTTGCCCACGGGCACGTCGACGATGGCGCCAGTCCGCTTGACGATGTCACCTTCCTTGATGCCGGTGTCCGGGCCGAAAATAACGACACCGACGTTGTCGGTCTCGAGGTTGAGCGCCATGCCCCGGACGCCGTTCGGGAACTCGACCATCTCGCCGGCTTGGACGGTGTCGAGGCCGTAAACACGCGCGATGCCGTCACCGACCGACAGCACCTGCCCGATTTCCGAGACCTCGGCCTCTTTGCCGAAGTTCTTGATCTGCTCCTTGAGGATTGCGGAGATCTCAGCGGCCCGGATGTCCATCAGCCAACCTCTTTCATGCGAATCTTGAGTGAATTCAGTTTCGTGCGCAGCGACGAGTCGATCATCCGGCTGCCGATCTTCACGATGAGCCCGCCGAGAAGCTTGGGATCCACCTTGAGGCGCACCTTGACGTTCTTGCCTACGGATCCCTTCAGAGCCTCCTTCAGCTCCTCCATCTGCTCGTCTTTCAGCGGGAAGGCAGAAACGACGTC
>QGVC01000028.1 GCA_003242645.1 Pseudomonadota bacterium | reverse complement strand
GGTCTACACTGCCGGTGGACAGCTGACGGAGGAGCAGTTCAGGCGACTCAAAGCAGAGCTAGAGGAAAGCTTTCAGGGGGCGCGCAACGCGGGCCGGCCCATGCTGCTCGAGGGCGGACTCGATTGGAAAGCAATGAGCCTTTCACCCCGCGATATGGATTTCATAGAAGCGCGTCACGCCGCAGCTCGCGAAATTGCTTTGGCGCTGGGGGTGCCGCCCATGCTGCTCGGCATTCCTGGCGACAATACTTATGCCAATTATCAAGAGGCGAACCGCAGCTTCTGGCGGCAAACCGTGCTGCCTCTCGTCAATCGTGCTGCCAAATCGCTTGCGGCTTGGTTGGGGCCGGCATGGGGGAGCAAAGCGGTCGAGCTCAAGCCCGACCTCGACACCATCGAAGCTTTGTCGGCGGAACGCGAGGCGCTCTGGTCCCGTGTCGAGCGATCTTCCTTTCTGACTCGCAACGAGAAGCGAGCCGCCGTGGGCTACGGGCCGCTGCCCGGCGGTGACGAGATGCCGTCCGCTTGAGGACGACGTCTGACGAACAATTCGGAAAAGACTGGATGGGTTGGATGGAGCCACTTGCTGCTCGGCCGTTGCAGGCTGTGCGAGAGGTGAAGCTCACCTCGCTGGGACTCAAGGATGTGAGCTTTAACGGCATTTTCGAAGGCTACGCGTGCCTGTTTAATCGCGAGGACTTGGGGCGCGATATCATAGTGCCCGGAGCATTTCGCGAGAGCCTTGCGAAACGTGGCCCCGCGGGCATTCGCATGCTGTTTCAGCATGATCCCAATCAGCCGATCGGCACCTGGATCACCATTCACGAGGATGCCCGCGGCCTGTTCGTACGCGGCAAGTTGGCGACAGAGGTCGCCAAGGCGCGTGAGGTCCTGTCGTTGATGAGATCCGGCGCCATCGATGGCTTATCGATCGGTTTCCGCACGGTCAAAGGAGTGCGCGACCCGCGCACAGGTGTGCGGCGTCTGGAAAAAATCGACCTTTGGGAGATCTCGATTGTCACTTTCCCGATGCAACCCGAAGCGCGGGTTTCATCCGTGAAATCCGATCCGTTCGCCGGCCGCGCGCCGACCGAGCGGGAATTCGAGCGCTGGCTCACGCAGGACGCTGGGTTCACGCGCTCAGAGGCTCGCGCTGTGATGCGCGAGGGCCTCAAAGGCCTCAGGCTCCTGCGGGATGCGGAGCGGGCCTCGTCCTGGGAAGAGCGTTTGCTGAGGCAAATCGCTGAAGCAGCGCAGCTCCTCAATCAATCTCAATCTACGAAAGGATTTCGGCCGTCATGCTGAACAATGAAGGGCTAGAGGTGAAGTCCACATCCGCCGCCGACCTCAGCATCGCATTCGAGGATTTTATGCGGGCCTTCGAGGCCTTCAAAGAAACGAACGATCGCCGTTTGTCGGAAATCGAGCGCTATATGAGCGCTGACGTTGTCACCGTCGACAAGCTGGCGCGTATCGACCGAGCTCTCGACGAGAACAAGCGAGTCATCGAGGAGCTCGTTCGCAAAGCGGCGCGACCGCAGCTCGGCTCATCTGTCGCACGCTCGTCCGGCGGCCTCGACCACAAGACAGCCTTCGAGAGCTACATGCGCCGGGGAGAAACTCATCTCCTCCGCGACTTTGAGGGCAAAGGTTTGTCGGTCGGCTCAGATACGGATGGCGGCTATCTCGTGCCAGAAGAGACCGAGCGCTCCATCAACAGAGCGTTGCGCAGTGTGTCTCCAATTCGTGCGATAGCCGATGTTCGGCAAGTTTCCGGCTCAGTTTACAAAAAGCCGTTTGCAATTTCCGGCCCGGCTGCCGGTTGGGTTGGCGAAACCGACCCCCGGCCAGAGACGGATGGCCCCAAGCTGGCCGAGCTGTCGTTCCCGACAGCCGAGCTCTACGCCATGCCCGCAGCCACGCAATCGCTCCTTGACGACGCTGCAGTCGATATTGACCAGTGGATCGCAGAGGAGGTCCGGCTGACTTTTGCCGCCCAGGAAGGCACTGCTTTCGTCACCGGCGATGGCGTCAACAAGCCGATGGGTTTCCTCAGCTATCCGACGGTGGATAACGCGGCTTGGACTTGGGGTAAGATCGGCACGATTTCCACGGGCGTGTCGGGCGGCTTTCCCGAATCCAATCCTGCCGACAAGCTGATCGACCTGATTTATTCCGTGAAGGGCGGCTATCGCGCCAACGGCACCTTCGTGATGAACCGCGCGACACAGTCGGCAGTTCGCAAGCTGAAGGATGGGGACGGCACTTATCTCTGGCAGCCGTCGGCCAAACCTGGTGAGCCTGCGAGCCTGATGGGCTTCCCGGTAACTGAATCAGAAGATATGCCGGACATCGCGCCGGACAGCCCAGCAATCGCGTTCGGCGATTTTCGCCGCGGTTACTTGATCGTGGATCGCGTTGGCATTCGCGTGCTGCGCGATCCTTATAGCTCCAAGCCCTACGTGCTGTTCTACACGACGAAGCGCGTCGGCGGTGGCGTGCAGGACTTCGATGCCATCAAGCTGCTGAAGTTCAGCGCCTAGCAGACACTTCGGTCGCCTCGCGAGTGCGCCTCAATTCGCGCTCGCGAGATTTCCTCGCGTGGTCTCCTCCCACCGCGCGAGTGTGGGCGGGGTTGCTCGGTTGGATTTCCGAGCGACCCCGCCTGAAACTTTTTCTGCCCGCAATGGAGCCATCATGGGTCTCGTCTTGACGTCCGCACCGGCGGTCGAGCCGGTGACGGTGGATGAAGTCAAATCGTTTTTGCGCATCGACCACGACGATGAAAATTCTCTGCTTGCGAGTCTCATCACTAGCTCAAGGCTTCAAATAGAGGCGGCACTTGATTTAGCACTTATCACTCAGAGCTGGTCATGGACCTTCGATTCATGGCCGAAAGGAAATGTGCTCGAGCTGCCAATCGGATTCGTGCGGTCCGTCGAAGCTGTTCGGATAACGGCACGAGACGGGACCGTTAATGAAGTGTCTCCGGATCAATTCGTGCTCGAGGGGGGCCGCATTCCTCCCAGGCTCCTCTCAAAATCAGGTGACTGGCCGAAACCCGGCATTCCGGCGCTAGGTATCGAAATCGCGTTTACCGCAGGTTTTGGTTCGGAACCGAGCGATGTTCCGGAGCCGATACGTCAAGCGCTATTGATGCTGGTCGCGCACTGGTACGAGCACCGCGACCCGGCGGAGATCGGAGGGGCGGCGACCCGTATTCCCGAAGCGGTTTCGGCTTTGCTGAAGCCATATAGCAGGGTGCGGCTGTGATTGGTCTGCGAATTGGCGCTTTGCGTCGCCGGCTCCGACTTGAAGCTCCCTCGTACACGTCGGATGAGGGGGGTGGCGCTATCGTAGCTTGGAATCCGGTGACGACGTTATGGGCCGAAGTCATTCCCCTCTCGGGCGGCGAGGAGCTCCGGGCGGATGGTCTCCAATCCATCGCGAAATACGAGGTCAGAATTCGGTACCGGGCCGACATTAGTCCCGAAATGCGCTTCGTTTTCGACGGGCGCGTGCTGGAAATACAGGCCGTCCGCGATATCGAAGGCCGGCGGCGGTGGTTGAGCTGCCTGTGCGAGGAGCTCGGATCATGAGGATTTCGGTCCGAATAAAGGGCCTGGGAAGCCGTCTTGGACAGGCGGCAAGACGCTTTTCGCAAGCAGCATGGCGCCGGCCCTCAGTGCGCGTAACGGCCGGGACAAGTCGAAACCGTATCATGCAGTCGAGTGAGACCAGAAATGCGTTCGGCCAGCCAGGCACTACAGGCCGCGATCCACGCAGCTTTGAGCGCTGATGCTGGGGTCTTGGCGGCGCTTGGGGGTGAGCCTCGCATTTACGACCACGTGCCGCGAAAGCCGAATTATCCGTACGTTACATTTGGACAGACGTCCTTGCGCGATTGGAGCACGGGAAGCGACGTTGCCGAGGAGCACACCCTGACGCTCCACGTTTGGTCGCTTGCAGCCGGTCGTAATGAGGTCCATCGCATTATCGATGCGCTTCGCTCTGCCTTGCACGACCGCGACTTGCCCATCGCAGGACATCGCCTCATCAACTTGCGGCACGAGCTTTCCGAAATACGCCGGGAATCAGATGGCGAGCGATTTTTTGGCACCGTGCACCTGAGGGCCGTGACGGAGCCCCTGAGCTGACGGATCAAACGAAATTGTTAATAGAGATAGAAAAATGGCTGCACAAAAAGGCAAGGACCTTCTCCTCAAGATCGATCGCGATGGTCTCGGCAGCTTCGAGACGGTTGCCGGGCTGCGATCGCGGACGCTTGCGTTCAACGCCGAGACGGTTGACATAACGCACCAGGAATCGGCGGGGCAATGGCGTGAGTTGCTGGCCGGGGCGGGAGCAAAAAGCGCTCGCGTCACAGGTTCCGGGATTTTCAAGGACGCTGCTTCTGACGCAGCCATTCGGGAGATCTTTTTCAACGGGGAGATCCGGTCTTGGCAGATTGTCGTGCCAGACTTTGGGATCATCGAAGGGCCGTTTCAAATCTCAGCTTTCGAGCTGACCGGAAGGCATGATGGCGAAATTTCCTTCGAGCTTGCGCTCGAGTCGGCGGGGGAGCTGACGTTTGCACCGGTGTAACAAGTAGGAGGTCGAAATGGCTAATGCCCGCCGCGGTGAGATTGAAGCCTATCTGGACGGAAAAACTTGGAAGCTCTGCCTTACGCTCGGTGCGCTTGCCGAGCTGGAAGCGGCGTTTGGTGACGAGGATATGCTGGCACTGGCGCAACGTTTCGAAAAAGGGCGGCTGAGAGCGGAAGACGCTGTACGGATAATCGGCGCTGGGCTACGGGGCGCCGGACATGACGTCACCGATGAACAGGTCAAGGCTATGCGCGCCGAGGGTGGCGTGCTCGGCTATATCGATGTTGTGGCCCGGCTTCTTTCTGCAACATTCGGCGGAAATGCCGATACCACAGGGTCCGAGAATGCTGCTCCGCGCCAGGAGGTGCGCGCGTCAGGCCCTTTCCCTGGAATGAAATAATGGCTCTAGGCTTCGGTGTGCTTCGGTTGTCACCGGCCGCGTTCTGGGCGATGACCCCGAAAGAGCTCGAGGCGGCGCTTTCTTTCCTCAGTGATCGGACTTCCATCTCGCGACCCTCCCGCGAGGATTTAGTTCGCTTGATGGAGGCCTATCCTGACGTTTGACTCTTGGGACCACCATAGGTTTTCCGATGGTCGAGCCTGTCGAAACCTGGACCGTCGCAATCGATGCCGATACTTCAAGGCTCCAGCAGGAGCTCGCAGATGCCGCGCGCATCGGTCGCCAATTCGGGACGACACTGACGAATGCTTTTCAAGGCATCGCATTGCGGGGCCGCGATCTGAGTGACGTCGTCCGCTCAGTGGCATCAAGCCTGTCGCGCATGGCTTTTCAGGCAGCATTCCGCCCATTGGAAAAAAGTGTGGCATCTCTGGTCTCTGGAGCGTTGTCGGGCGCGATGGGCTTCGCCAACGGAGGCGTGATCCAGAATGGCCTGCCTGTTCCGTTCGCATCCGGCGGAGTGATTGCAAGTCCGGTGACCTTTCCACTCGCCAATGGACGGATGGGACTTGCGGGCGAACGCGGCCCCGAAGCGATTATGCCGCTCGCGCGCGGCCCCGATGGAAAGCTCGGCGTACGTGCGCAGGGCGTTCCGGGAATTTCGGTCACCATCAATGTCACAACGCCTGACGCCGAAAGTTTTCGGCGCTCGGAAACGCAGATTGCCGCCATGATCGCTCGGGCTGTAGCTCTGGGTCAAAGAAATCTTTAATCGCCGATCCGTCAGCGGCTGCTTTCGTACTGGCCGCGAACCCTTTGGCTCCCTGTACGAAAATTTCCAACGATTCAGTTCGATGAACTTTCACGAAGTTCGCTTTCCAACGGCCATTTCGCGAGGCGCGGTCGGAGGGCCTGAGCGGCGCACGGACGTGGTTGTGCTCGGATCAGGCCATGAAGAGCGTAATAGCCGCTGGGCCGACTCTCGGCGCACCTATAATGCGGGCTATGGAGTACGGTCCCTCGATGATCTTTACGCAGTAATCGCATTCTTCGAAGAGCGTCGCGGACGGCTTTACGGATTCCGCTGGCGCGACCATTTGGATTGGAAATCTTGCCCGCCGGAGCAAACGCCCAAAGCAACTGATCAACTGATTGGAAAGGGCGATGGCACAACGGCAACGTTTCAGCTGGTGAAGACCTACGGCAGTGTCCATGCACCATGGACACGTGAGATCAAGAAGCCGGTTGCCGGAAGCGTCCTCGTAGCCGTTGACGGCGTTGTTCAAACCGAGGGAATTGCGTTCAGCGCCGATGCTACGACCGGAATAATCACTTTCAATCCTGGTCACATTCCTCCTCAAGGCGCTCAGATCACGGCCGGCTTCGCTTTCGATGTGCCTGTCCGGTTCGACACCGATAAGCTGGAGGTAAATCTGCAGGGGTTTCGGCACGGCGCCATTCCTAACATTCCGATTGTCGAGATTCGGCTATGAAAGTGTTGCCTCCTGGACTGCAGGAACACCTGAATAGCGGTGCGACGACGCTCTGCTGGTGCTGGCGATTGACGCGCCGAGATGGCGTGAAAATCGGGTTCACGGATCACGACCGCGATTTGACTTTCGATGGTACGACGTTTGAAGCATCGGCGGGGTTCACACCCACTGAAATGAGGCAGAGTGTCGGCCTTGGTGTTGACAATCTTGAGGTGGAAGCGGCGCTGACATCAGATCGCCTGACAGAAGATGATTTGGCCGCGGGGCTTTACGACGATGCGCGAGTCGAGATTTTCCGCGTCAATTGGCGTAATCCCGAGCAGCGCGTCTTGATGCGCTGCGGCAGTCTCGGCGAGGTCAGCCGGTCCGGAGCTTTGTTTCGAGCTGAGATCAGAGGACTTTCGCATTATCTCCAGCAGCCGAGCGGGCGACTGTATCAATTCACCTGTGACGCCAACCTGGGAGACGCTCGCTGCAAAGTCGATCTCACGTCGAGCACTTATCACGGCACTGGAACGATTACAGTAATTCGGTCGCCCCGCACCTTCGAGGTAGAAGGGCTGGAGGGATATGCCGACGGCTGGTTCTCTCGCGGGCTCATGACATTCAGATCAGGCTTGAACTCCGGCCAGAGTATCGAGATTCGATCCCATCGTGTCCAAAATGGTGCAGCAGTCATCGAGCTTTGGCAGGAGCCATCAAAGGCCGTTCAACCCGGAGAGAAAATCGAGGTTAAAGCCGGATGCGACAAGCAGCTCGCGACGTGCCGGGACAAGTTCAACAACGTCGTCAATTTCCGAGGCTTTCCCCATATGCCCGGCAATGATTTCGTAACCTCTTACGCGCGCAGGAGGGCGGGTTGATGGGAGATCGGCCCCGCGTCGCGACAAGGGCAGAGATCGTCCGTCTGGCTAGGACCTGGATTGGCACGCCGTATCGTCATCAAGCAAGCCTCGCAGGAGTTGGCACGGATTGCCTGGGTCTCATTCGGGGCATTTGGCGCGCGCTTTATGGCCGCGAGCCCGTTGAGCTGCCGGCCTACACGCGTGACTGGTCCGAAGCGAGCGGCAGCGAGACCCTACTGGAAGCAGCGCGGCGCCACCTCGTCGAGATCAATAAGGCGGATGCGCAACCTGGAGACATTCTGGTTTTCCGATTGAGACCGACATTGCCGGCAAAGCATGTCGGTATACTGGCAACTCGGACGACGATGATTCACGCGATGGAGAATGCGCCCGTAGCCGAGGTCGCACTTTCCAATTGGTGGCAAAGACGCATTGCCGCTGCGTTTTCGTTTCCGGGAATCACTGACTGATGGCCACTCTTGCTCTTGCTGCAGCGGGCGCTGCCGCCGGAAGCGCGCTGCTGCCGTCGGGATTGAGCATTTTCGGCGCCACTATCGCGGGCGCGACGATTGGTTCTCAGATCGGCGCCCTTGCCGGCTCGTTTGTTGATCAGGCGCTCTTCGGCGTATCCGGACAGAATCGCACGTTCACCGGCCCACGCCTTTCCGATTTGCGTGTCACAGCTTCGACAGAAGGCGCGCCCATTCCACGTGTCTATGGGTGCGCCCGCGTCGGCGGACAAGTCATTTGGGCGACAGAGTTCGAGGAAGAGGTCGTCACCTCGAAAGTCTCTGGCGGGGGTAAGGGTGGCGGGAGCAGCGGCGGGTCTGCCAAGCAGATCGAATACCGTTATTACGCAAATTTCGCTGTCGGCTTGGCGGAAGGAGAAATTTCGGGGATCGGTCGAGTCTGGGCAGATGGGCAGGAGCTGGACCTCAGCACTGTCACGTGGCGGCTCTATACCGGTAGTGAGGATCAGTTACCGGACAGCCTTATCAGCGCGCGAGAGGGGGCCGGACAAGCGCCAGCATATCGCGGCTTGGCCTATATCGTCTTTGAAAGGATGCCTCTCGCGCCTTTCGGCAATCGAATACCGCAGCTTTCGTTCGAGGTATTTCGGCCAGTCGACGATTTCCATCGACTGGTACGGGGCGTGGTCCTCATCCCAGGGACCGGCGAATTCGTTTACGCAAGCGAGGAGGTCACCCGTCGTGAAGCGGGCGGGATGCAAGTCTCAGAAAACGTGCATACGCGCCAAGGCGGCACCGACTGGACCGTCGCGATTGATCAGCTGCAGGCGTCATTGCCGAATGCAAAATCCGTTTCTCTCGTGACGAGCTGGTTCGGAACAGACTTACGTGCGAGCCATTGTCAGATTCGTCCGGGGGTGGAGATCGGCAATAAGGAAACCAAACCTTTGACGTGGCGCGTGGCTGGTCTCTCCCGCTCGCAGGCGTATCTAGTCAGCCGGCACGAGGGCAGGCCTGCCTACGGCGGCACACCGTCAGATCACACCGTCATTGCCGCCATTCGCGATCTGAAAGAGCGCGGGCTTTCGGTGACGCTCACGCCGTTCATTCTGATGGATGTGCCGGCAAACAATAGGCTTCCCAATCCGTACAACGGTGGTGCACCGGGCCAACCTGCTTATCCTTGGCGAGGACGCATTACACTTAGCTTAGCGCCGGGTCAGTCCGGTAGTCCAGACAAGACCGCTGCTGCCGCAACCGAAATTTCGAAATTCGTCGGGACCGCTTCAATCAATGATTTCACTATTTCCGGCAGCGACGTGATCTATCGGGGTCCGTCGGAATGGTCCTATCGCCGTTTCATATTGCACTATGCCTTTCTGGCAAAAGCGGCAGGAGGCGTCGATGCATTTGTGATTGGAACTGAAATGCGGGGCCTCACGCAGGTCCGCAGCTCACCTGACACCTATCCTTTCGTGGCGGCTCTCATTCAGCTCGCAGCTGACGTGAAGACAATTCTGGGACCGAATACGAAGGTGACCTACGCCGCCGATTGGTCGGAATACTTCGGTCATCATCCGCAGGATGGCTCCGGCGACATTTATTTTCATCTCGACCCACTATGGGCCTCACCTGGGATCGATGCCATTGGCATTGACCTCTATTGGCCTCTAAGCGATTGGCGCGACGGAAACGACCATGCCGATGCTGCCGCCGGTGTGACTTCGATTTACGATCTCAATTATTTGAAGTCGAATATCGCCGGCGGTGAGGGTTACGACTGGTACTACGCAACCGCTAGCGACCGCGCGAGCCAGATTCGCACACCAATTACCGACGGCCAGGGCAAACCGTGGGTTTTTCGCTTTAAGGACCTGAAATCCTGGTGGCGTAATCGGCACTACAATAGGCCCGGCGGAGTCGAACAGTCGACGCCGACCGAGTGGGTTCCAGAGTCGAAGCCTGTTTGGTTCATGGAGATTGGCTGCCCAGCCATAGACAAAGGCGCCAACCAGCCGAATGTTTTCGTTGATCCAAAGAGCTTCGAGACGGCGCTGCCGTATTTTTCCAATGGCCAGCGCGATGACTTCATCCAGCGCCGATACTTGCAGGCGTTGATCGAAGCATTCGATCCTGACCATCCGGGCGCAAATCCGGACCTCAATCCTATCTCGTCAGTGTATGGGGGGAGAATGGTCGATCCCGCCCGGATCCATGTTTACGCCTGGGATGCCCGTCCCTTCCCGGCCTTTCCTTCCGATACGCACACGTGGGGAGATAGCGTCAACTGGCACCGGGGGCATTGGATCAATGGGCGCGTCGCCAGCGCACCCATCAGTGACCTTCTGGCGCGTCTGCTCGACGATGCAGGATTTGCGCACTACGACACGAGCGCTCTCAAGGGGATACTCCCCGGATACACAATCGATCGGGTGATGTCGCCGCGTGAGGCGATCCAGCCGCTGGAGCTCGCATTCTTCTTCGATGCCGTTGAAAGTGGCGACAAGATCGTGTTCCGGCCGCGGGGCGCAGCCGCGCCTGCAATTGAGGTGTCGGCGGACGACCTGGTCGAAGAACGGCGGGAAAGCGGACTTCTGCGGCTGACACGTGCTCAGGAGACAGAGCTGCCTGGCTCCGCGAAAATCACCTACCTTTCCGCCAGCAATGACTACCGGCAGGCCGTGGTCGAAGCACGGCGTCTCTCCGGTGCAAGCGCACGCGTCAGCACGGCTGACCTGGCGCTCGTTCTGCAAGACGAGCAAGCAGCGGCCATTGCGGATTCCTGGCTTTTTGAAGCATGGGCTGCGCGCGAGCGCGCGTCGTTCCTGCTGCCACCAAGCCGGCTCGCTATTGAGCCGTCAGATATTATTCTGATTTCGGACAAGGGGCGCTCTCGATTGTTTCGCGTCACCGGAATTGGCGATCGGGGCGCCCGCGAAATGGAAGCGCTGAGCATCGATCCAGAGCTTTACGGGTTGGTCGAGGGCCGCAGTCGTGAAAAGAAGACCAATCCGCCCGCGCCATCGGGCCAGCCAATTGGATATTTTCTCGATTTGCCATTGCTACGCGGTGACGAGCCGGAACACGCAGGATATTTCGCAGCTACCCAATTTCCTTGGCCGGGTGCAATTGCGCTATTCCGCTCACCGACAGAGACCGGATTTGCGCTCCAGGCCATTGCGGTTGCACCGGCGGTCTCAGGCGAGATTCTCGATGCACTGAAACCAGGTCCCGTCGGCCGCTATGATTGGGCTACGCGAATTCGCGTTCGGCTCGATTATGGCGAACTGGAGTCGGCGGAGGAAATACAGGTTCTGGCCGGTGCGAATGTGGCGGCGGTTCGCAATTCTGCCGGCGATTGGGAAGTTCTGCAGTTTCGATCGGCAAAGCTCATCGCGCCCGCGACATACGAATTGACGGGCCTGCTGCGTGGCCAAGCGGGAACCGAGGGCGCAATGCATATGGAAGTGCCGCCTGGCGCACCATTCGTGCTCGTCACTGAGGCTCTCGCGCGAGTTGATATGGCGCCAAGTGATATTGGATTGGCATTCAATTGGCGTTTCGGTCCTGCGGAACGGGACATCGGTCACCCAGCCTACGTCGAGGCGCAACACGCGTTCCGCGGCGTCGGGCTGCGTCCGCTCAGTCCCGTTCACGTCCGTGGACGGAGATTGGAAACAGGCGATCTAGTCCTTTCCTGGATTCGCAGGACCCGGATCGGTGGCGATAGCTGGGAGGTCAACGAAGTCCCTCTTGGGGAGGATACGGAACGCTACGAGGTGGACATCCTCGATGGCGAAACGGTCAAGCGGACGCTGGTCGCTACGGAACCTACCGTTACCTATTCGAAAGCTGATCTAATAGCCGATTTCGGCGAGCTGCCAGCCGCCATTGTCGTACGCGTTTGCCAGTTAAGCAGCGTCTGGGGCAGGGGCATACCGACAGTGGCGATCGTCTAAATCCCCCGAGGCGCTTTCTTCAAAATTCCAGGAGTTTCGGTGATGGAGCAGCCCGCATGGCTCGACCACGCGTGGCAGGAAGCCGGCGTGCGCGAGTTGCCAGGACCCGCGAGCAATTCTCGAATTCTGCAGTTCTTTCGAGATGTCGGTCATCCAGAGGTGGTCAGCGACGAGGTCGCTTGGTGTGCAGCCTTTGTGGGCGCATGCCTTGAGCGGGCTGGCTTGCGCAGCACGCGCTCGCTTCTGGCACGCTCGTACCTCAACTGGGGCGTGCCTTTGGCGAAGGCGAAGGTCGGTGCCATTGCTGTCTTGAGCAGAGGGAGTGATCCGGGACAGGGGCACGTCGGATTCGTCGTCGGAGCCGCAAAGGATCAGCTTTTCCTCCTCGGCGGCAACCAAAAGGACGCCGTAACGGTCCAGTCTTTCCCGGTAGGGCAGCTCCTTGGATTGCGCTGGCCCAGCACCGCCGAGGGGGCTGGACAGAACGATGATCTATTCGAGGCAGCCCTGGCGCACGTCCTCGAAATGGAGGGCGGCTGGACGAATGATCCTTATGATCCAGGCGGGCCGACCAATCTCGGCATCACTCTTTCGGTGTTCGCGGCCTGGAAAGGCTTGACGCCGACGGACGGGAACCGGCAGGAGCTGATCGAGGAGCTCAAGCGCCTGGATGCTGCCGCGGTTCGTCCGATCTACCGGGAGCGATACTGGCTACCATCCCGGGCAGGCGACCTCCCGCCGGCGCTTGCCGTCATGCACTTCGATGCCGCGGTGAACCATGGTGTCGGCGCTGCGGCACGAATGCTGCAGCAGGCCTTGGGGGTGAATGTCGACGGAGTAATCGGACCCCAGACGCTCGCCGCCGCGCATGGACAGCCCATAGCCGAGGTCCTCGAGCGCTACGCGGACATCCGACGTGCGCGCTACCGCAGCCTTGGTCACTTCTGGCGTTTCGGGCGGGGATGGCTCCGGCGGGTCGATCGCACAGTTGAAGCGGCCCGCCAAATAGCGAGCGCCGGAACAAAGATTTCCCAACAACCTGAGGCAGGAGCACGGCCAATGTCGCAGACAGAAGTGTCGCAGACAGATCAGACTTCACAAACCAGCAAGTGGTGGGCCCATTCCATGACGATCTGGGGGGCGATCATCACGGCGGCCTCAACCATCCTTCCAACGATCGGACCCTTGTTCGGAATCGATATCACACCCGACCTCGTCCATGAGCTTGGCGACCAGGTGGTCCTCGTGGTACAGGCAATCGGCGGTCTGATCGGAATCATCATGACAATCTATGGCCGGACCCGCGCTACGGCCACGCTCGAACGCAAGCAGGTCACTTTCCAGCTCTAATCGCGTTCACGTTCGGTTCAGGCCCTCAGTTCTAATGACAATCGCTCCTGAGGGGCTGGGAGCTATGCTGAGGATCGCGACAACGCTTATTGCCCTGATCGTATTAGCGGATGTGGCGACGGCCACAGCCGAAACGAATCAGTGCTTCAAGAGCTGGTCCGAGGCGGCTGCGGTGGTCAGGCAGGAGCGGCTGGTCGCCGTCGAGCAATTGAGCAAGCAGGCGAGGGCCACACTCGGCGGCTCGATTGTGAAGGCTACGCTTTGTTCTGCCGGGCAGCGCTATTTCTATCGCTTGGTGGTCCGCTTGCCCGGCGGGCTCATGCGGCATATCTCGCTCGATGCCCGGCAACCATCCGAGCGCTAGGATGGCTCGCATGATTGGGGTATACACCACGAATAGTCTGGCTCGACCCGTGGGGGGATCCAGAAATTGCGCGCGCTCGTTGTTGAAGATGATCCTGATCTGAATCGCCAGCTCAGGCAGGCGCTGTCAGATGCAGGCTTCGCCGTGGATACGGCCCACGACGGTGAGGAAGGCTTTTTCCTCGGCGATACAGAGCCTTACGACATCGTGATCCTGGACATCGGCCTGCCCAAGATGGATGGGATCAGCATCCTCGAGCAGTGGCGCCGCGCAGGTCGCAATATGCCGGTGATCATTCTCACCGCGCGTGACCGTTGGAGCGACAAGGTTGCTGGCATCGATGCCGGTGCAGATGACTACCTTGCCAAGCCTTTCCATATGGAGGAGCTGCTGGCGCGAGTCCGGGCGCAGGTGCGGCGATTTGCTGGTCACGCCAAGAGTGAGATCGAGTGTGGGCCGCTGCGCCTCGATACAAGGACGGCGCGTGTGACCTGCAATGGCCAGCCGATCAAGCTGACGTCGCACGAATACCGGCTGCTTGCCTATCTGATGCATCACAACGAGCGGGTCGTCTCGCGGACCGAGCTCGTCGAGCACCTCTACGATCAGGACTTCGATCGCGACAGCAACACGATCGAAGTTTTCATTGGCCGACTTCGAAAGAAAATTCCGGCCGACATGATCAAGACCGTTCGCGGTCTGGGGTACCGGCTCACTCAGGAGCCAGATGAGGCTTAACTCGCTCGCCTTTCGGCTCTTCGCGACGGCAGTTGTCTCGACAATGCTGATCCTGCCGGTCGCGGGCCTGTTGATCTATTCCGTCTATCGCCAGGAGGTGGAGGAGGGGTTCAACGAGCGTTTGAGCCAGCTCCTCACAATCGTCCACGCCGATGCCATCGACGGAGCCGAATCGCAGCCCGGCACACCCGGACAGGTCGGCGAGCCTCTATTCTTCATCACGCATTCTGGCTGGTACTGGCAGATCAAACCTTTGGGGGGTGCGCCCGGGGAGATCAAGGTTTCCCCATCCCTCGCCACGTTCATTCTGCCGTCCCCCTATGAAGCGGGGGTCGAGCCTGACCTCCAAGGCACGCGCTGGATGGATGGGCTGGGCCCCAACGATCAGCGGGTGCGCATTGCAGAGACGATCTACGCTTTCGGAGAAGGCGCGGACGCGCCGCAGTACTCGATCTCGGTTGCGGGTCCGCTCGACTGGCTCGATGCGCGGGTCGCAGGCTTTGGTACGCAGCTCGCGATGGCCCTCGCCCTTGCAGGCGTAGCACTTGTTGCGGTGACGCTCATCCAGGTGCGATTCGGCTTGCTGCCACTCCGTGCAATCGAGAATGGCTTGGCGGCCATCAGGTCTGGAAAAGCGACGCGCTTGGATGGAGAGCTTCCGGCGGAGATCGAGCCGCTGCAGAACGAACTCAATGCCCTGATCCAGTCGAACGAGGAAATCATCGAGCGCGCCCGAACCCAGGTCGGCAATCTGGCTCACGCGCTCAAGACGCCGCTCGCTGTCATCACGAATGAGGCCCGGGACGACAAGAGCCCGCTCGCGCAGAAGGTGGCGGAGCAGGCGAAGGTGATGCGTGATCAGATCAACCACTATCTCGATCGCGCGAGGATGGTGGCTACCGCGGGCTCGCTCGTCCGAGTGACGGAGGTTCTCCCGGTGGTGGAGGCGCTTCAGCGTGCGCTCGAGCGCATTTATCGCGATAAGGGAATTGCCATTCTCGTCGACTGCCCCGAGTCGGCGCGGTTCCAGGGCGAGCAGCACGATCTCGAGGAGATGCTCGGGAACTTGCTGGATAACGCCTGCAAGTGGGCCCGGAAAAATGTCCGTTTCTCTGCTGTCATCAAACCACCTTCGCAGCGGGGCGGAGGATCACGTTTGATCGTTACAATTGAGGACGATGGGCCGGGCCTGACGACAGATCAACGCCGCCGCATCGGAAAGCGCGGATTACGCCTGGACGAAACAAAGCCTGGGTCCGGACTGGGCCTTTCCATTGTCAGCGACCTCGCGCATTTGTACCGCGGCAGACTGGACCTGGCCGACTCACGCTACGGCGGACTCAAGGCGATCCTGGAGCTACCGGCCCCCTGATTCGCGGCTTCCACCTTAGCGTCTTTGGATCACGGCCACTTCACCACAGGCGGCATCGACGACAGGATGCTGTCGACATTTCCTCCGGTCTTGAGGCCGAATATTGTGCCGCGGTCATAAAGCAGATTGAATTCCACGTATCGTCCGCGGCGGACGAGCTGCTCCTCGCGCTCAGCCTCGGTCCAAGGCTTTTCCCAGTTCCGCCTCACGAGCTGCGGATAAATATCGCGGAACGCGCGGCCGACATCTTGCGTGAACGCAAAGGCCGCCTCCCATCCTCCCTCCTCCTCGGATGGCGTGAGATAATCGTAGAAGATGCCGCCGACACCGCGCATTTCCTTCCGGTGCGGCAGATAGAAGTATTCGTCGCACCAGGCCTTGAATCGCGCGTAGTCGGCGACGCTGTGCGGAGCGCAGGCCGCCCGCATCGCTTCATGGAAGGCGATCGTATCCGGGTCCGATTGCGTGCGTCGGGCCTCGAGCATCGGCGTCAAGTCCGCCCCGCCGCCGAACCACCACCGCGTCGTCACCACCATCCGCGTGTTCATATGCGCAGCCGGCACATGCGGATTTTGCGTATGCGCGATGAGTGAGATGCCGGATGCCCAGAACCGCGGGTCGTCGCTCGCGCCAGGGATCTGGGAGCGGAACTCCGGAGCGAACTCCCCAAACACCGTGGATATGTGCACGCCCACCTTTTCGAACACCCGCCCCCTCATCATCGACATGACGCCACCTCCCCCTGGGGCGCCGGTGTGATCCGTCCGGTTCCAAGGAGTCGCGACGAAACGGCCTGGAGGACGATCTGAAAGCGGCGCGCCCGGAGGCAGCTCATCCTCGAGCTGCTCGAATACGGTCCGAATTTCGTCACGCAGCGTTTCGAACCAGGCCGCTGCGCGTTCGCGCCATTGATCGAGGACGTCCGGCTGAGGCAGCATGTCGTACCCTTAGGCCATGCTTGTGACGTGGCTTGGGACTACTTCGGAACCGAGCTCCAAGCAACCGGCGCCGGAGAACTTGAAACTGCCGTCAGCGCTTGTTGGCCCCACCAGCTAATTTCCAGGCTGTCCCGGTTTCAACATGGGCCTGCACCCGCGCGCCGCCTCAATTCGCGAAAGTGACAGATGTTCCGCTGGTTCGAAACGCGCATCAACGCCTTTCCTGAGGAAATGCCGGAACGCCCGCCCGACAAGCTTTGGGCATTCTATTGGCATTTCCTCCGCCCTGTCTGGCCCGCTTTTCTGCTGCTGCTGATCGTTGGCCTCGTCGGCTCTCTAATAGAGGTCGCGCTCTACGCGTTCATCGGCACGATCGTCGATCGGATGAAGGCGGCACAAAGTCCGCAGTCATTCATTTCCGACAATGGCAGCATGCTGGTATTCATGGCGTTCGTCGCCCTGATACTGAGGCCGCTGGTCTCGACCGCGCACGACCTCACAAAGAACCAGATGATCGCTGGCCCTGTGCAGACGCGCGTACGCTGGCTTTCGCACCGCTATGTCCTGCGGCAGAGCCTGGGATTCTTTCAGAACGACTTTGCGGGCAGGGTAGCGTCCAAGGTCCTCCAGACGGGCCACGCGCTTCGCGAGTCAGTCGTGCAAGTCATAGATGGCCTGTGGTTTGGCGTCGTCCATTGGGGAGCAGCGCTCGTACTTTTCGCCGATGCGGATTGGCGCCTGATGATCCCCCTCCTGGCCTGGCTGGCAGCATATGGTGCTACAATCCGGGTATTCGTTCCCCGCATTCAGAAGCTGTCGTTCAATGCCTCTGAAGCACGCTCGGTGCTGACTGGGCGAGTCGTCGACAGCTATACCAACATCCTTACCGTGAAGCTCTTTGCGCACGCGGATCGTGAAGATGAGAGTGCGCGTTGGGCGCTGCAGAACCACCTCGACCGGTTTCAAGAAAGCCAGCGCAACCTCACCCAAATGGAGTTCGTCCTCTATTCGATCAACGGCGCGCTGATCGTTTCCGCAACGGGATTGGCGATTTGGCTTTGGACTTCAGGCGCGGTGACGATTGGAGCTGTTGCGCTCATCACCGCCCTGGTCATCCGCCTGATTGGGATGTCAGGCTGGATTTTGACTACGGTTGCCTCTGTTTTCGATGCCATGGGCACTGTCGAAGAGGGCATGCAGACGATCAGCCGGCCCATCGATGTCGTTGATCGGCCCAATGCCAAGCCGCTCGTCATTACTAGAGGGGAAATCCGATACGAGAACGTGAGCTTCCATTACGGAAAGGATGGCGGTGTCATCGACAGTCTTTCTCTGCGGATCGGCCCCGGTGAGAAGGTTGGGCTGGTCGGTCGCTCCGGCG
>QGVC01000336.1 GCA_003242645.1 Pseudomonadota bacterium | reverse complement strand
ATCTCGACCTCGGCGCCGTCAGGCAGCTTGCGCACGATGTCGTGGAGCATATGCGCCGGCACGGTGACGGCGCCCGGGACCGTAATTTCTGCCGGGACGTGCTCGGTTACCTCCCGCTCCAGGTCCGTCGCCTTGAACTCCAGTCGGCTTCCGGATGCCCTGAGCAGCACGTTCGATAGGATCGGAATGGTCGTCCGCCGCTCGACGACGCTGGTCACGTGTGTCAGCGCCCGAAGGAGCTCGCTTCTTTCGATCACTAACCGCATGGCACCGTGCCTTTCGGGAGTTCCGGTGAACATCGCCCCCGTTAGAGGCGAAGGCGTCGAACCGCAGCCGACTGGTGCGATACTCAGTGGCCAATCTGGGAGGATTCGGCGCGTAGCAGCAACTTGACGAGAGTCCCCGGCCTTGGCAAGCCCCGCCGGCGCGGCTTTCACGATTTGCTGCCCCGGCGGGCCGCGGGTGCAAACAGAGCGACCTGAAGAGCCGCTCTGCTCACACTGCCAGAGCTCTTGCCCAGCCAGTAGTCACAATCGCAGGGCGAGACCCGGCGATGTCGCCCTGCGCCATTTGATCAGCTGTTCAGCATCCGCTTGAGCTCTTCGATCTCGTCACGCAGCCGCGGATTGCCGCCCAGCTCGTTCTCGATCTTCCGGATCGCATGCAGAACGGTCGTGTGGTCGCGGTTGCCGAACCGCCGGCCGATCTCCGGCAACGAACGGGCGGTGAGCTGCTTGGCGAGATACATGCCGATCTGCCGCGGCCAGACCACAGAGCGATGCCGCCGCTGGGAGAGGATGTCGCCCTTCGAGACGCCGTAGTGGCGGGAGACAACCTTCAAAATGTCCTCGATCTTGATACGGCGGGGCTCCATCCCGTGCACCAGATCGCGGATCACCGTTTCGGCGATATCGACCGTGATCGGCGTGCGCATGTACTGCCACGTTGCGTGGAGCCGCGTGATAGCGCCCTCCAGCTCGCGGCCGCTCTCCTGCAGCCGGTCGGCGAGCATCTCGAGGATATCGCGGGGGATATCGAAAGATGGGTCGAGCTGCCGCTTCTCTTCCAGCCTCTTCTCGAGAATGCGCAGACGCAACTCGGCATCCGGCGGCCCGATTTCGGTGACGAGTCCGCGCTGCAGACGCGAGCGCATCCGCTCATTGAGCCGTTCGATTTGGCTCGGTGGCCGGGCAGAGGCCACGACAACCTGACGGCCGCCATCAAGCAGAGAGTTGATGATGTGCTCGAACTCCTGCTCGGTCTGCTGACCATGGAGAAACTCCAGGTCATCAATCAGCAGCATATGGATTGACCGGAACTTCTCCTTGAAGGACAGCGGGTCCTGGCTCTTCAGGGCCTCGACGAACTGATAGCGGAATCGCTCAGCCGTCAGATAAAGCACCTGGGCTTGCGGTGCGCGACGCCGCACCGACCATGCAATAGCGTGCAGCAAGTGCGTCTTGCCAAGCCCCACCGCGGAGTGGATGAACAGCGGATTGAAGCCGCGATTGTCGCTCAAAACGGTCTCCGCGACCTGAGTGGCGCCCGCGTGCGCCATCCGGTTCGAGGGGCCGACGGCAAAGCTTTCAAAGGTGTAACGCGGGTCAAGCGGCGAGCCCTCGAAGCCTCCGACGCTCGTGCGCGTGACGATCGCTGGCGCAACCAAGTGAGGCGCTTGCCAGCCCGATGCAGGCGGCGTCGAGTCGGTCGGTGTGCTAGGCGTGCGGCTGTCGGAGGCTCCCGGCGCTTCCTGCGATACGGTTCGCACTGGGCTGGGCTGACGAAGGGCCACTTCGACTCTCTCGACACCCTCGAACTCGACAGCGCAGCACCGGAGCAGCGCCTCCGAATAGTGCGATTGGATCCAATTCTTCAGGAACTTCACGGGAACGGTCACGCGGACCGTCTTTCCGTCGAAGTGCTCGAACTCCATCGAGTGGAACCAACTCGTGTACACGTCCTCGCCCAACTGGGCGCGAAGCATCTTGCGTACTTTGTGGCCCCGGGGCTCCTGCGCACCTGAGGCGCCTGCCGGTCCCTCCGAGCGCGTCAGCGCTGGCCCATCAGACCTGGCCTGAGCATCGCTGCTCCCGCTGCCCGCACTGCGCGCGGCAGGTCTCATTGGTTCCACGCTATTCATGGCTACACCCGCTGCTTCTGTTGACCCTCTTTAACGGCGTCGTGCGGGTGACCTCCGCCACGGTCATTCCGCCGACGCTTCTTTGAATTCAAAGGCGCTTATCCCTGCGTCCAAGGGAGACCGGCGGCCTTCCAACCAGCCAACCGGCCACGGTGGCGTTCGGCGTCGAGTGGCCCCTCGAAGCCGTCCGCAACGTTTCGGCAGGCCGTATAGCCTGCCTCGGCCATTGCTTGCGCAGCCCTCTTGCTACGCCCGCCTGACCGGCAAAGAAAAAAAAGCTCCGCCTGCTTATCGATCCCGGCCTCCTCCAACATTTCCGAAAGGCGCTCCACGAACTCGGGATTGACCCGGTTGTCCGGAAATGTTTGCCACTCGATGAGGAATGGCCGCTTGCCAATGGAGGAGAGGTCCGGCAACCCGACGTACGCCCACTCCGCCTGGGTGCGCACGTCGATGAGGACCGCCGTCGGCTCCTCCTTCAGCCGTTTCCACACCTCACGGACGTCGACATCCACAATGTGGACGGCTTGCCCACTACCCACCTCAAAACCTCCACTGATGAAACGCAACACTCACCACCCCGTCTATTCAGTGTTCAACTGAAAAAACGGGAGAGTACGCAACATATGACCAAGCTTTTGCCCGGAATTACGCAGGCAGACTGAGGAGTTCGTGACTCTTTTCAAGTACGCCGGAGCACCTTCAATTGCTCTATGCTAGAACAATCGGTACGCAAAACTTGAATAACTCAACTAACGACATTCTGGCCGCCATCCGTCGACCGAATGGATTTCGTATTAACCACACGTCTCGTTGGGAGACAAGATCGCTCGGCGGCTCCGAGCTCCTGACGAAAGCTCGGCACCAGCTATCCACACCGCTTTGGAAAAGTGGGTCTGAAACGATAGGATTCGTGGAGAACTCCCTTGAGTCCACAACAAGATTCGAAGGCGGGAAGGGCCGATGCCAAAGAAAAAGGCGCCCGCGTGGCGAGCGCCCCAAAAAGCTCATTTTATCTTGAAACCCGACCTTCCGATTTAGTGGGCAACCTGTCGATGCCTTTCGGCAAACCTGTCAGGAATTCTTGATTCCTGAGCGGTTTTTGGCCGCACCGCCGCGACTCGCTGGGCTGTTGAGCAGATCTTGACGTTGCAAATTTATCACATTGATTTGCGAAGGTAATGATGCTCGCTTTAGTCGGGCATAGCGCGGATACGCGCTACGAGCCGCGACACCTTGCGAGCGGCCGTGTTCTTGTGAATCACGCCTTTCTGAGCCGTGCGCGCGAGAATCGGCTCAGCGACCGCGAGTGCCTTCAGAGCTTCCTCTTTCAAGCCGGCAGCGATCGCTTCCTCGACCTTGCGCACCGCCGTCCTCATGCGCGAGCGGCGCGCTTTGTTGATTGCGGTGCGGCGGGCCGTCTTACGCACGGCCTTCTTGGCCGACCTCGTATTTGGCATGTGGTATCTTCCCCTTTTCGGCTGATGTCAGGGCCAGCGAATCGGTCATCCGCCGTAGCTTGAGCTGGACCTGACAGCGGAATACATCAAGCCGCCCGGGACCGGGGGTTCCGGGCGGCGCGTTGCAGATCGCTATAATGCCGCTGCTTATGGTGGTCAACGGGTCACACGAGACGCACGCGATCCTCGTGTGCAGCTCGTCAAGGCGAGCGGTACCACCTATAGTAGCTGCGAAGGCGGCCAGCCACACAAGCTTCGCCGGGCAGGATCGCCGCTTCGTGCATGGAACAAGATCGACGAATAGGCAGCAGCGATGCGCATATTGGTGACTGGTGCGGCTGGCTTCATTGGATACCACACTGCGGAGGCGCTCCTGGCGCGCGGTGATGCCGTCGTCGGTCTCGACAACTTAAGCGAGTATTACATTTTCCC
>QGVC01000335.1 GCA_003242645.1 Pseudomonadota bacterium | reverse complement strand
TCCTGAAAATCGACCAGCTGCTGTCGGGCGTAGACGGAGAGCGTCATCGTGGCGTCGGTTGTCCCCGTCATGACATAGACGAGGTCGAACATGCGCATGGCATCGAGCAAGCGGAAGATGATGGCAATTGCGAGCGCAGGCGCGATCAGAGGCAGAGTGACCTGGAAGAATACCCTCACCGGATGGATGCCGTCGACGCGGGCGGCCTCATAAACGTCCTTGGGCACCATTTGCAAAGCGGCCAGCGCCAACAGCGCCACGAACGGCGTCGTTTTCCAGACATCCACCAGAATGACCGAAATCAGCGAAAGTGTCGGATCGGCGAGCCAGGCGACCGGTGCGGAGATCAAGCCAAGCTTCATCAGCATATCGTTCACCACGCCGAACTGGTCATTCAGCATCCAACCCCACATCTGCGCGGAAACCACGGTGGGGATTGCCCAGGGGACGAGCATCGCCGCCCGCAGCAGGCCGCGGCCGGGAAAGCTCGCATTGAGCAGGAGCGCGATAAGAACGCCGAGAATGGTTTCGAGCGTAACCGAGGCGATCGCGAAAATCAGCGTATTCCGCAGGGATGCGAGCCACTGCCGATCAGTCAACACGCCGTACCAGCGACCATTCTCGTAGGCGAGGTAATTGGAGAGGCCGACAAAGCTGTGGCGCTCCATGTCGACCAGCGTGGCATTGGTCAGGCTGAAATAGAATGTGCGCAACAGTGGCCAGGCGGCGACGATCACCAGGACCACCAGCATCGGCGTCAGGAACAGCCAGGCTGCACGCTTGCGCTCAGCGAAAATGGACTGTCCACGCATCACCAGCCTGCCCTGAACTTGAGCCGGTCGAGATCTTCCTCAAGTTGCGCGACGCGCTCTTCCACCGGACGCCCAGCAAGAATATCGTGCGCGGCGCGCCAGAAATCGCTCGACAGGCGATTGTAATGCGGACCAACGACGCGAGAGGGCCGGGCGGTCGCATTGCGGAGCGGCTCGAGCAAATCACCGAAGAACGGATTGACCGCCAACACCTCAGGGTCGTGATACAGCGCGGGAATGGTGGGATTATAGGAGCCAATGATAGCGCGCTTTTTCTGCTGCTCCGCGCTGGTCAGAAACACGACGAGATCCGCAGCTTCCTTCGGATGCTTCGTGTAGCGGGAGATCGCGAGATGCCAGCCGCCGAGTGTGCCCGAACGCTTGCCGTCGGGACCACCGCTTGGCAACGGCACGACGCCGACTTTGCCGCGCACCGGGCTGTCCTCGCTTTGCGCCAGGGACCAGGCATATGGCCAGTTCCGCATGAAAACGGCATTGCCCGTCTGGAAAACGCCCCGCGCCGCCTCCTCATCGTAGCTCAGCACGCCGGGTGGGGCGATTTCGCCGATCCAACTTTGCGCGAGTGACAAAGCCTCGATGGCACGCGGATTGTTCACCGTTATGTTGCCTGCCTCGTCGACAATTGTGCCGCCACCGAAAGAGTCGATCCATTCGAGCGCATTGCAGGTTAACCCCTCGTAAGCCTTCCCCTGAAAAACGAAGCCCCAGAGTCCGCGATTGTCCGCAGCCCTTTCAGCCGCCTGAACGGCGCGGGCAATGTCCGTCATTTCTTGCCAGGTGCGCGGCGGGGCAAAGCCGTGCTTCTCAAGCAAGTCTTTTCGGTAATAGAGCACACCAACGTCGGCCCACCACGGCATGGCGACGAGCCGCCCGTCCACGGTGTTGTTCTCGATGAGTGCTGGAAAGTGTTCCTTGGGCTTGTCGCCCATATAGGGCTTCAAATCGACGAGATGGGTCGCCAGAATGCCTGCCCAGACGACATCGATTTGCATGACATCGATGTCATCGGTGCCCGAAGCGAGCATCTGCAAATAGAGCGCCAGCCGATCCGTCGATGAATTGGGCGTCGAGACGACCGTCACTCGATGGCCTGTTTTGCGCTCCCATTCCTCGACCGCATCAGAGCAGAGCTTCAGCTCAACGCCCAACGCTCCGCAGGAAATCGACAGGTGAACGGGCTCAGCCGCAGCTTTGCCAGCGCTCGGCAACCAAATCGGCACGAAAAGCGCTATAGCGAACAGCAGACTGGCGGTGCATCTCCGCTTTATGTGGCGGTCTGGATCGTCACTCGGCATGTCAGACCGAAACTGAATTCACGAAGTTCCCAATTGCGATCCTGTTTCGCCGTGTCCCAACACGCGGTCAACCATCGCTGGGGCGCAGCCGAGATAATTCGCCGGGTCAACCAGCTCGCGCAGGCGCTGCTCACTGAGATGAGCAGTTATCTCAGGCCGCCGAGATAATTCCGAAAAGAGATCAGTACCGGTTTCGGCGGCGGCGCGGCACGCGGAGTAAACGATGTCGTGGGCTGCCCCACGGCCGATGTGCTCCGCGAGGGCCATCATCACAGCCTCGGCCACGATGAGGCCACCCGTGATGTGCAGATTACGGCGCATCCGGTCGGCGTCGACAATCAATCCGCTCATCATGTCGATCGACTGGCGCAGAGCCCCGGCGGTTGCCAGGAAACTCTGGGGGAGGGCGATCCACTCCGCGTGCCATGGGCCCGTGGCACGCTCATGGTCGACGGCCACGGCCTCCAACATTAGCCCCGCGTTGTGCCGCACCGCCTTGGCGGCAGCGATGATCAGCTCACAGGAGATCGGATTGCGCTTCTGCGGCATGGTGCTGGAAGAACCGCGCCCATGGGTGAACGGTTCGAAAACCTCGCCAACCTCCGTCTGCATGAGCAGGGCGACGTCTGTTGCGATCTTCGCAAGGCATGCCGTCAAAAGTCCGAGGAAGGCGACGAGCTCGGCGAAGCTGTCTCGCGCGGAATGCCACGTGATCTCCGGGGTTGCGAGGCCGAGCTCGGCTGCCAAGGCCTCCTGCACCTCGAGCCCGCGGCTGCCGAGCGAGGCGAGGGTTCCGGCCGCGCCCGAAAATTGGACAACAAGGACACGACGCCAAAGCTGGCGAAGGCGTTCCCGGTTCCGCCGGACCATGGAAAGCCATACGGCTGCCTTGTAGCCGAACGTGATCGGCAGTGCGTACTGCAGGTGCGTGCGCCCCGCCATGACGGTCAACCGGTGCTTGCGCGCCAACGCAGCGATGGCCTCGTCGAGGCGGGCGAGATCGGCCGCAATGATGCCCATCGCCTCCCGCAGCTGCAGGACTGTCGCAGTGTCCATGATGTCCTGGGTGGTCGCGCCCCAGTGGAGGTAACGCCCGGCATCTCCGCATTGGCGCGCGAGCTGATGGACAAGCCCCACGATGGGATAGCCGACGAGCTCCGTCTCCCGTTTCAGCTCCTCGAAGTCGATCGCCGCTGCATCCGCCCGCTGCTCGATCTCGCGTGCTGCCTCCTCCGGAATGATCCCGAGCCGCCCCTGCACGCGGGCGAGTGCGACCTCGATCTTGACGGCGTGCGCTACGGCGGCTTCGTCCGAAAAGATGTGGCGCATTTCGGGGGTGCCGAACGCGTCCTTGTAGATGCGGGAGTCGTAAACAGTGGATGGCATTTTGCGCCTCGCGTGTTGTGCTCCGTCCAAGCGTCCACGCACGCGGCTGCGCACGCAAGAGGATAATCGCCTAAGGATTTCTGGAAAAAAGGCCCGCCAGAGAGTGGTTGACGGGCCAAGTTGGGGGAGGAAACGGACCCACGAGGCGTTCGGAGGGCTCATCGCACACCTCCGAATAGCAAGGTGAGTCGACCCTGGAACGCATAAGGAGCAGATGAGATTTCCGGTGCGGCAATATGATCGCGTAAGCACACGAAAATCTCGCCTCCGCGACCTTCAGGGATTTCGGTTGTCGACGAAAGCTGCTTCGCCTTAAGCTCCGGCTGCCGATCGCGGACGTCGCTCACGCGAAGAGCGGCGATGGAATCACCACTCTGCAGCACCGGGGAGGTCGCGTGGCTGTCGAGCGAGGAGAGGAGAGTTCAGGTTCAGCCGGACCTCGGCTGTTGGGCGCCGCGGCCGAAAAACTGGCGCTGGCTGGGGGCATCATCATTCTCGCCGCTGCGTTCCTGGTGTGCGCAAGCGTCGCC
>QGVC01000027.1 GCA_003242645.1 Pseudomonadota bacterium | reverse complement strand
CGCGTGGAGATCTCGACCTGGCGTGCCGGGGAGAGGGGCATTCCGCCCGCCCGACAGCGGGAGTGGCCGAGGCACCGGAAAATTGGTGAGGGGGCCGTCGGCGGGCAGCCGTTGCCGCCGGGGAGCACGATCGGCATTCTCGGTGGCGGGCAGCTTGGGCGCATGCTGGCGGTAGCCGCCGCCAAGCTTGGCCTGCGGACGCACGTCTACTGCGACGAGCCAAGGTGTCCGGCGTTCGACGTGTCTGCCTTGCAGACGGTCGGCAGCTACACGGATCTCGACAAGCTAAGAGCATTTGCCGAGACGGTGGACGTGGTCACCTATGAGTTCGAGAACGTGCCGGTCGATGCCGCCCGTCATCTGGTTGAGATGGTTCCGGTGCGGCCCGGACCGCGGGCGCTGGAGGTCGCGCAGGACCGGCTCGTTGAGAAAGAGTTCATCTCCGGCCTGGGCGTGCCGGTCGCGCCCTTCGCTAGGGTCAACGATGCCAGCGATCTTCTCGCTGCTCTGGAGCAGTTCGATGCGCCCGTGATCCTGAAAACGCGGCGCTTCGGCTACGATGGAAAAGGGCAGGTCGGCGTCGCCAAGGGAGACGATCCCGCAAAGGCGCTTGCCGACATCGGAAATGTCCCTGCAATCCTGGAGAAGCGGGTAGCGTTCTCCTGCGAAATCTCGGTCCTGGTCGTGCGGGGCATGGCCGGCGAGACCGCCTTCTATGACATTCCCCAGAACATCCATTCGGGCGGCATCCTGCGGCGGTCGGTTGTGCCGTCGCCTCTTGGAGCGGCCGAGGTGAGCCGGGCGCGTGACCTCGCTCGCCGCATTGCGGAGGCCCTCGAGTACGTCGGCGTTCTTGCCGTGGAGATGTTCTACATGGGGCAGGGGGCCGAGCCCGCTCTGCTGGTCAACGAAATCGCCCCGCGGGTGCACAATAGCGGCCACTGGACGCTGGATGCTTGCTCGGTCAGCCAGTTCGAGAACCACATCCGTGCCATCGCGGGTTGGCCGCTTGGTCCGACGGATCGGCACTCGGACGCCGAGATGGTGAACCTGATCGGTGCCGATGTCCTGGCGTGGGCAGAGCTGGCCGCCGAGCCGGGCGCGCTACTCCACCTCTACGGCAAGCGGCAACCGCGCGAAGGCCGCAAAATGGGCCATGTGACCAGGCTTCGCCCGAGGTCACGGCTGTGAGTGAGCGGGCTCGCGATGGTTCAAGCTTGCGTGTTCCCGTGGACGACGGCGAGGGTGTTTGCTATATGAGTCACCCGACGAATGAATGACCACCCCGTGCTTGTGGGCACGTGGGGATGGTTTGTTGTGTTCAGAAACCAGGTTCAACGAAGCAGGATAAGGAGATCGCGTGCAGGTACTCGTTCGCGACAACAACATTGACCAAGCCCTCAAGGCGCTGAAGAAGAAGATGCAGCGCGAGGGCATTTTCCGGGAGATGAAGCTCCGGAATTATTACGAGAAGCCCTCTGAGAGAAGGGCCCGCGAGAAGGCGGAGGCCATTCGGCGCGCGCGCAAGCTGGCGCGGAAGCGGGCACAGCGTGAGGGCCTGATTCCGGGCAAGGGTAAAGCTGCACGGCGCTGAGCTTCCGTCGAATCTGGTGCCCTCTCAGGGGCTGTATGGATCAACCAAGGGCTGCCCAAGCTTGGCTGACCCTTGGGTTTCCTGAAGCGCGGCAATCCCGCGATACTCTCCAAAACTCGACATAGGGAGCAGGGTGCTAACCGGGTGCCCTGCTACTCTCTGCCAGCACGAAGCTCGCCAATCCACGCCTGGATTGCCTCGAAAGATCCGTGAAAAGTGTGATCATTGTGCCCGGCGAGCGGGAAGGTCACGAGCTTCTTTGGGCTTCTTGCTGCGGCGTAAACCTGTCTTCCCATCTCAACCGGCACGATGTCGTCGCGCTCGCCATGAATGACGAGCAGGGGTGCCTGGGTTTTCGCCACGTACGGCAGAACCTCGTAGCGATCCCGCATCAATAATCTCACCGGAAAGAGGGGATAGTGTTGGGCACCGACGTCGACGGCTGACGTAAAGGGCGAGTCCAGAATGAGTCCGCCGACCGGCCGCTCTGCTGCGATACGGGCAGCCACGGCAGTGCCGAGCGACTCGCCATACACAATGATATCTGCCGGGGCCACACCTTCCTCGATCAGAAGATCATAAGCCAACCGAGCATCTGCAACATTTGCTTTTTCCGACGGGCTGCCGGTCGAGCCGCTGTACCCGCGATAGCTCATCATCAGAATGCCTTGGCCGCAGTCGATGTAGCGGCGGATCCGCTCCGCCCGCACTGCGAGGTTCCCGCCGTTGCCGTGGAAATAGAGGATGGTCGGCTGTCCCGGCTGGGCGCGACCATACCACGCCACCACGCGCTCACCATCGGGTGTTTGGATGATGCGCTCTTCGACCTCGGCTAATCCGACCTCGGCGGGAGCAACGCGCTCGGGCAGCGGAAAGTACATCAGCTTGCGCTGGGCGAAATAGCCAAGCGCTACGATGAGCGCATAAACAACGCAGATCGCCACTGCGATCTTGAAAACGAATATCGGCATCGTCCTTTTCGCGATTTGCGGACAGCCGCAGCAGACCCGCTACGGGCAGCCCATCTGGCTGCCATCGAGGCGACGTCGAACGATCGACCAATGGTTCCAGGCCGACAGCGTCAAGAACAGGTAGCCGTTGAGCTCGATCACCTCTTCCCAGAACCGCAGATGAGCATTCGTGGCGATCTCGCGATCGAACTGAACGGCGACAAGCAGCAGAATGCCGGAGATGAACAATGGTATGGCGGCCGGGGCGAAGAGGAGCCGCATCAATCCCCGCCAATGGTGCCGACGGCGTGCCAGATACCAGAGAATCGGCAACGTCATCCCGACGAGCAGGATCTCCTGAAGTCCATGATGGGAAAGCCACCTGAACCACTCGGGGCCGCCAAGAGTCTTCACATCCAGCTCACGGACGAACATCGCGACCGTCAGCATGGCGAGCGCACCGGAGGCTGTCTTCTCGGCCTCGTGACCGTGCCGCCAGCCGAGCCAGAACAAGACGAACGCGGGGAGGAGCGCCACGAGCTGCGTGAACTCCAAGGCGCTGTGCTCTTTGCTCAATGCGATGTCATGACCCGCCCACGAGGCTGCCAGCAGGACAGCATTGACGAGCAGGATTACCAGCAAGAGCAGCAGACGACCTTGGCGGCCTTCAACACGCCCTACGGAATCCATCCGAAGCTCCGCCGGATGGGCATGGCTCTGATCGTTCATTCGCCCCTCACCCCTCGAATATCAAAATGCGGGCTACTCTAGCGCGACCTGCGTGACCAGAGCATCCGCATTTTGGCAGCGTAGGCGGGGATGAGGCTCGAAATGTGGTGGAGCCCTTAAGGTCAGTGCTCCAGCGCCTTCACGATCTCTTCGGTCATCTTCTTCGCGTCACCGAAGAGCATCATCGTGTTGTCACGGTAGAACAGGGTGTTGTCGATTCCTGCGTAGCCTGACGAGAGTGAGCGCTTGTTGAAGATCACCGTTCCGGCCTTCCAAACCTCGAGCACCGGCATGCCGTAGATGGGCGAGGACGGATCTTCCTTGGCGGCCGGATTGGTCACGTCGTTGGCGCCGATGACGTAGACCACGTCGGCCTGCGAGAACTCGTGGTTGATGTCTTCCAGCTCGAAGACCTCATCGTACGGAACGTTCGCCTCGGCCAGCAGCACGTTCATGTGACCCGGCATGCGCCCCGCGACGGGGTGAATGGCATACTTTACCTCGACACCCGCCTTCTTCAGCGCATCGGCCATCTCCCGCAGGGCGTGCTGGGCCTGCGCGACCGCCATGCCGTATCCCGGCACGATGATGACCTTGCTCGCATTCTTGAGCATGAAGGCCGCATCCTCTGCGGAGCCTTGCTTGACCGGACGTCGCTCAGCATCGCCGGCCGGCCCAGCGACTTCACCTCCGAAACCTCCGAGAATGACGGAGATGAACGAGCGGTTCATGCCCTTGCACATGATGTAGGACAGGATCGCGCCCGAGGAGCCAACCAGCGCGCCGGTGATGAGCAGCGCGATGTTGCCCAGAGTGAAGCCGATGCCGGCTGCTGCCCATCCGGAGTACGAGTTGAGCATGGAGACCACGACGGGCATGTCCGCCCCGCCGATCGGGATGATGATGAGCACGCCGAACACGAGCGCAGCGATGGTGATGAGCCAGAAGAGCCAAGCCGAGCCGCCGGACTGCGCAAACCCGATGATCAGCACGATCAGCAGCACGCCGAGCCCGAGATTGATGGCGTGCCGCGCAGGCAACAGGATCGGTTTGCCGGACATGCGGCCGGACAGCTTGGCGAACGCAATGACGCTGCCCGTGAAGGTGATCGCACCGATGGCAGTGCCGAGGGACATCTCGATCAGGCTGCCCATGTGCAGGCGGCCGAAGGCATCGGCGATCCCGAAGGCTTCCGGTGCGTAGAGAGCGGCCGCAGCCACGCACACCGCCGCTAGACCGACCAGCGAGTGGAAGGCTGCCACCAGTTCCGGCATCGCCGTCATCGGAATGGAGCGGGCGATGTATGCGCCAATGCTGCCGCCGATCGCAATGCCGCCGATGATCAGCACCCAGGTAAGCACCGAATCGGGTGCCGAGATTTGCATCAAGGTTGTCACAACGGCGATGGCCATGCCGACCATGCCGAAAATGTTGCCCTGGCGCGAGGTTTCCGGGCTCGACAGACCGCGCAGCGCGAGAATGAAGAGGACGCCCGAGAGAAGATAGAGAAGTGCAACAAGGTTGGCCGACATGAGCACGTCCTCTAGCGCTGCTTGGCGTCTTTCTTCTTGTACATGCCCAGCATGCGCTGGGTGACGAGGAAGCCGCCGAAGATGTTCACGGAGGCCATGACAAGGGCCAGGAACCCGAAGAACTTCGCCACCCCAGCTCCGGAGACCACGAGACTTACGCCGACGGCCAGCAGCGCACCGACGACGATGACGGATGAAATCGCGTTCGTGACCGACATCAGCGGGGTGTGGAGAGCCGGCGTGACGCTCCAGACGACGTAGTAGCCGACGAAGATCGAGATCACGAAGACCATGAGCTGGTAGACGAACGGATCAACATCCGTCCCAGCGCCGGTTGCAGCAAACGCGACCGATGGCATGAGCCATGCCGTCACGAGCGCAGCGAGGCCTTTGATCAGTCCGTTGGCGCACCAACCGCGCGGGAGAAGCGAGTTACCGGCCGTTCTTTTCGTCATGGTCATCAGCTCTGCTGCTGCAGGTTGGGGTGCACGATCTTCCCGTCACGGGCGACGAGCGTGCCCTTGATGATCTCGTCGTCCCAATCGACCTTGAGCGCCCGCTCCTTCTTGTCGATCATCAGCTCAAGGAAGGCGTAGAGGTTCCGGGCATAGAGGTTCGAGGCATTCACCGGTACCTCGCCGGGGAGATTGAGCGGCCCGGAGATCTTCACGCCGTTCACCTCGATCGTCTCTCCCGGCTTCGTCAGCTCGCAGTTGCCGCCGCGCTCGGCCGCAAGGTCCACGATGACCGAGCCGGGTTTCATGCTCTCGACCATCTCGCGGGTGATCAGTCGCGGCGCCGGGCGGCCCGGGATCAACGCTGTCGTGATGACGACGTCCTGGGTCTTGATGTGGCTGGCGATCAGCTCGGCCTGCTTCTTCTGATACTCGGCCGACATCGGCTTGGCGTAGCCGGCCTGGGTTTCGGCCTGCCTAAACTCTTCGTCCTCGACGGCGATGAACTTCGCGCCGAGCGAAAGCACCTGCTCCTTAGTAGCCGGCCGCACGTCCGTCGCGGTGACGACTGCACCGAGCCGCCGGGCCGTGGCGATAGCCTGCAGGCCAGCAACGCCGGCGCCCATGACGAAAACGCGTGCGGCAGGCACCGTGCCTGCCGCGGTCATCATCATCGGCATTGCCTGCTCGAACATGGCGGCTGCATTGACGACCGCCTTGTAGCCGGCGAGGTTGGCCTGGCTTGAGAGCACGTCCATGGACTGCGCCCGAGAAATGCGGGGCATGAACTCCATGGAGAAGAGGGTGGCACCCGTAGCCGCCAGGGCATCGAGGCCGGCGCGATCGCCATAGGGGTCGAGCATGGCAACCACCATGGCTCCGGGCTTGAGCGCCTTCACCTCTTCCAACGATGGGCGGCGTACCTTGAGCAGAATGTCAGCTCCGGAGAGCGCGTCTTCTCTCGTGCGAGCGATGTGTGCGCCTTGGGCCTCGTAAAGGTCGTCAGAGAAGCGCGAGCGTAGCCCCGCACCGCTCTCGATCTTGACGTTGCAGCCGGCATTCGCCAGCCGCTTCACTGTATCGGGCGAGATCGCAACCCGCGTTTCGTTTGCTGGTTCGGCCGTTACGGCAATGACTACCATGGGGCACCGCTATAAGGAGGACCCGGGACGTCCTCGGCTACTTGGGGAACTGCTGGCACACACAATCCACCCCGTGCCGCCACTTCCGGGCACGAATTCGCCGCCGTATGAGCAGGCGGTGGCTAGAGCAGGAAAATGGCCATCAAGATCAGCGTAATGGCGACGAGCGCGACCAAGTACTTCGCGCCCTTCAGGAAGTTCCTGTACGTCCGGTAGTGCTCGTCATAGTCCATCGCAGGGTGGCCACCCGAAGTTTCAGTGATCAATTCCCCCTCCACGACATCCAGCTCAAACTGAACCCATCTCCGGCTCGACCCGGGCCGAAGGTGCTCTTAGGCACGGTTGCACCTATCCCAGGCAGGCATTGCGTTCAAGTCGGTAAATCGATGCATCCGCTGAAGAAACGCCCCTACAACGTTAACCTTGTGCACAGGCACCTTTGATAGCTCTCGTCGACGGCGGTCGCCTGCCGCTAAATTCAGGGCGCGGGGACGGGCACGTCACGTGCCCTGGAGGGAGTTGCTAGTTCGTCTAGAGGGCATGACATGCGAATGAAGCATAGATTGGAGTTTTGCGCTGGCTTTGCGGTAGCCATGCTCGTAGGGGGGATTGTGATGGCGCTCCTCGGTCCTCCTCCCACGCACGCTTTGGAGCCTGCGACCAACGCGCAAGAGATCCTCGCCACCTGCGGGAGCCAGCTCTGCGCGGATTGAGCCGATTACCAAGCCATCGTGAACCAGATTTCGCCGGCGACGACCGTTTGTCCGTAGTTTTGGGCGCCGGCGAGGGTTCGGCAGGAAATTTCCCGGAAGCTGCCGCCAGCATGTAGACCCGCCGAGCGTGCAAGCGCAATTTGGGTATGGCACGCAACGCGTCACATTTGCCCGATACACGTGAACGGGTTTCAACCGAGTCTGTGAGGAAGGCGATTTGATGCGAAGGGGTTTACTAGGCCGTCTGGCGGCGGTTGGTGTATTGGCCGGCGTTCTCGCGCCGGGGGTCGCGCCAGCGGCGGCGCAGGAGTGTCGGAATACGGTCAGCTTCGACCGCTGGCTTGCCGATTTCAAGCGGGAAGCGGCTGCCGCGGGTATTTCGCGGGCGACGATTTCGGCGGCGCTCGACGGAATGACCCTGGATCGCAGCATCATTGCGCGCGACCGGCGCCAGACCTTCTTCGCCCAGTCGTTTCTTGACGTCGTACAGAAGCTCGCCACCCCCCATCGCATCAAGGCGGGCACGCGCGTCATGCAGCGCCACAAAGCCATTTTCCAACGGGCGGAGCGGGAGTTCGGCGTTCCGGCCTCCGTCATCACGGCATTCTGGGCCTTGGAAAGCGCCTTGGGGCCGGCCTCCGGAAGCTGCCGGTCCTGCCATCCCTGGCGGCGCTCGGCTATGATTGCCGCCGCGGCGAGCTGTTTCGCGGCGAGCTGATGGATGCGCTGCGCATCATCGATCGGGGAGACCTCCGCCCGAGTCAGATGGTGGGATCGTGGGCCGGCGAGCTAGGGCAGACGCAGTTCCTCCCATCGCATTATTACAAGCACGCCGTCGATTACGACGGAGACGGGCGGCGCGACCTATTCAACAGCCCTGCGGACATCATCGGTTCGACTGCTGCGTTTATCCAACATCTCGGTTGGAAGCGCGGCCAACCCTGGTTGGAGGAAGTGCGGATCACGAGAGACCTTCCTTGGGAAGAGGCCGACATCGCGATTACGCATCCGCGCTCCCGCTGGGCGCAGTGGGGCATCACCTACGTCGACGGCAAGCCGCTGCCGCGGGATAACATGCCGGCCTCGCTGCACCTGCCGATGGGCCGGAACGGGCCCGCCTTCCTCGTGTATCCGAACTTCACGCAGGTTTACCTGCAGTGGAACCAATCTCTCTACTACGCCACCACGGCTGCGTACCTGGCGACGCGCCTCGACGGAGCGCCCCCGATGAGCAAAGGCCGCGGCCCGGTCGAGCCGTTCGGGTTGGCGGAGACGCGGGAGCTGCAACGTCTGCTGAGGCGTGCGGGTTTGTATGACGCGGAGATCGATGGGATCATGGGCGCGGGAACCCGTGCAGCCGTGAAGGCGGCGCAGATCAAGTTCGGCCTACCTGCTGACGGGTATCCGACCTCGGAGCTGGTTCAGCGGCTGAGGCGCTTGTGAGCGTCCGCACCAATCGGTCCGTCCACTGAGCGTGGCTACCGCAGCTCAGTAACGTTGCGAGCGAAACTATACCTGCAAACGAGGCATGGCATGTTGCTCCAGGGAAGGGTTGCTATCGTCACCGGGGCCGCGCAGGGCATCGGCCGGGCGTGTGCTGAGCGCTTGGCGAAGGAAGGGGCCAAGGTCGTCGTCGCCGACATCAACGACGAGCTCGGGCCGCAAGTAGCGGAGGCCATCAGAGCTGCCGGCGGCGAGGCAATCTTCCATGCGTGCGACGTTGCGGAGCGCCTCGATGTGCACAACCTCGTGGCCGCGGCGCTGGAGAACTACGAGCGCGTCGACATCTTGGTCAACAACGCGGCGGTGCTGGACGACAAGCCCTTCTTGGAGCTGGAAGAGGCGGAGTTCGATCGCGTCATCCGCACGAATTTGAAGGGCGCGTTCCTTTGTGCGCAGGCCGTTGCCCGTCAACTCGTCAAGCAGATCACCGAGAAGAAGGATGGCGGCTCACCAGGGGCCATCGTCAACATGAGCTCTGTGAACGCCTGGTTCGGGCTGCCTGACCACGTTGCCTACACGGTGTCCAAGGGCGGCATCTCGCAGCTCACCAAAGCGATGGCCATCGCGCTCGCGCCCTATGGCATTCGTGTCAACGCGGTTGGCCCCGGCTCCATCATGACGCCGATGCTGGACGAGGTGATCAAGGACAAGGCGTTCCGCACCAAAGTGCTGTCGCGCACCCCGCTAGGGCGGCTTGGTAAGCCGGAGGAAATCGCTGCGATCGTCGCTTGGCTGGCGAGCGATGAGGCAAGCTATGTGACCGGCACCACCGTCTATGCCGACGGTGGCCGTATGCCGCTGAACTACGTGGTTCCAGTGCCCGAGGAGTGAGGGACAGGGAATAATCGTCGGCCGGACACTCCCTTACTTGCCGCGATCTTCTGCCCCAGCTGGCTCGGTCTCACTATCCTCTTCGTCCTCCTCGCGCCGGGCCGACTGCCCCATGCTCTTGAGCTTGGCGAGCATGCGGGCCTCTTCCTCCTCAGGAGATTCCTCGGCCTCGGACTGCTCCTGGCGGGTGTCAGCCGAACTCTCAACGGTTTCCGAAACCGGCAGCAGCGTGCCGCCGGGCTCCGGCTGCTCGCGCTTCCGCTCCTTCTCGAGGCGCTTTGCTGCCTTCTCGACCTCGGCATCGAGCTCGGTCTGCGAGCAGAGGCCCAGGGTGACCGGGTCCTGCGGCACGAGGTTGGCCGCGTTCCAGTGCGTGCGATCACGGATCGACTGGATGGTCGGCTTGGTCGTGCCGACGAGCCGCATGATCTGGCTGTCTTTCAGCTCGGGATGGTTCCGCAGGAGCCATAGCACCGCGTTCGGCCGGTCCTGCCGCCGAGAGACGGGGGTATAGCGCGGCCCGCGCTTCGTCTTCACCTGCGGAATGTCGATTTTCGGCTCTGCGAGCTTCAGCCGGTAGTTGGGATCGGCTTCGCCCCTCTTGATCTCATCGCGCGTGAGCTGGCCCGTGGCGATGGGATCGATGCCCTTGATCCCCGCTGCGACGTCGCCATCGGCGATCGCTTTGACCTCAAGCAAGTGCAGACCGCAGAACTCCGCGATCTGCTCGAATGTCAGCGAGGTGTTCTCGACGAGCCATACCGCGGTCGATTTGGGCATCAGGGGTCTGCGATTGCTCATAAGACTTCTCCTCCTGCCCCCGCGCCCGCCCGCGAGGACCTAATGAAGCGAAAAATTGAGTGGGGAGGTACTCATTTATATAGGTCGCCTTTGTCTGGTGCAACGACAGAGGCTCGAACCGGCGTCGTGTGACCTGGCGCTGCGGCGACACTCTTTCGCACGAGTTGAGCACCCGCTCATTAGTTTATTGCAGTGCACACAGGAGCTGGACTACTGTCACCCGCCTAGGGCTCGGGGGCGGGCGCCCTGTTTATTTGCGGGGGCGAGGAGAGCACTCAATGACCGTGATGCCACGGAAATCCTACTATTTCGAAGACCTTGATCTGGGAATGGAGGCGAGCCTTCAGAAAGTCATCACCGAAGCCGACGTCGCAGCCTTCGCCGAAGTAACAGGCGACAAGAATCCGGTTCACCTCGACCCCGATTTTGCCGCCAAGACGATCTTCAAGGAGCGGATCGCTCACGGAATGCTTACGGCGAGCCTCATCTCGGCGGTCTTCGGGACGAAGTTTCCCGGTCCCGGTGTCATCTACATCTCTCAGACGCTCAACTTCCGTGCACCGGTCAAGTTCGGACAGACCGTCACAGCCAAGGTAAAGGTCGTCGAGCTCTACCCAGCCAAGCGGCGAGCCCTTTTCGAGTGCGTCTGTACGGCCGATGGGAAGGTCGTCCTCGAAGGCGAAGCGATGCTCTTGGTCCCAGGCCGCCCATCCTGAAAATCCTGTTTCTTCAACACCCTTTCCAGATACCGTGCTGGCGGCTATGTGATGCCGCCAACGAGAGCGCGGTTTCAGATTGGACGACGGGCACCGTATGCGCATTATCCACGGCTACCGGGACGTGCCGCCCGAAATTTTTGGCAGCGTGCTCGCCATCGGCAATTTCGATGGCGTCCATCGCGGCCATCAAGCGCTCCTGCTCGAAGCGCTGGAGCGGGGCCGCGCAGCCGGGAAGCCGGCGGGTGTCATGGTGTTCGAGCCCCACCCGCGGGAGTTCTTCCGCCCGGATGAGCCTCATTTCCGTCTGACGACGCTCGACGAGAAGATGCGGCTATTCGAGCGCCTCGGGCTCGATTTCGCCGTCGTGCTCACGTTCGACGCCAACCTGGCGAATCTCTCTGCGACGGAGTTCATCGAGCAGGTGCTGGTGGGGGCACTGCGCGTCAGCCACGTGGTCATCGGGTACGACTTCTTCTTCGGCAAGGGCCGCGGCGGCAATCCAGAGACGATGCGGGCCGCCGGCCGCGAGCACGGCTTCGGGGTAACGGTGGTTCCGCCGGTCGCGGAGGCGGGCGAAGTGTTCTCGTCGAGCGCTATCCGGGCCAAGCTTTCTGCCGGTGATGTGCGCGGCGCCGCACGGGACCTCGGCCATTGGTGGCGCCTTTCCGGCGTCGTCACCGGGGGTGCCAAGCGGGGGACCGGGCTAGGGTTTCCAACGGCCAACATCACGCTGCCGCGGGGCACCGCGCTGGCCCATGGAATCTACGCTGTCAGGGTCTTCGTTGGCGAGGAGCGCTACGGCGGCGCCGCGTATCTTGGAACGCGGCCAACGTTCGATCACGGCTTGCCGGTTTTGGAGATCTTTCTTTTCGACTTCGACGGCGACCTCTACGGGAAGGAGATCCAGGTCGAGTTTCTCGACTTCATCAGGGAAGATCAGCGCTTTCCGGATGCCGAGGCTCTCGTCGCTCAGATGCATGCCGACTGCGCACGCGCCCGGGAAATCATCGCAGACGTGGACAGGCGGTCGCCGCTCGCCGGCTTCCCTCTTGCAGAAGCCTGAACTGCATTCGATCGTGGGCAAATCGAAGCCGCGCATGAGGCGCCACGGAGAGTTGCGCTGGCGCTTCCACTTGTGTACCGCGAGCGTAGGTTGCTAGAAGGCCGGTGGACCCCGACATCGGAAGACAGCCCATGCCCAAGGACAATGGTAAGCCGGGCCCGCAGGGCCGCGACTGGAGCCACACCCTATTCTTGCCCCGCACCAACTTTCCGATGAAAGCGGGGCTTCCTGAGCTCGAGCCAAAGCTGATCGAGCGCTGGAACAGGCTCGGGCTATATCGCCGCCTGCGCGAAGCAGCGAAGAACCGCAAGAAGTTCATTCTTCACGACGGGCCGCCTTACGCGAACGGCCACATCCACATCGGCACGGGCCTGAACAAGATCCTGAAGGATTTCGTCGTTCGCTCCCAGCAGATGATGGGCCGCGACGCCAACTATGTGCCGGGCTGGGACTGCCACGGCCTGCCGATCGAATGGAAGGTGGAGGAGGAGTATCGGGCCAAGGGCAAGACGAAGGACTCGGTGCCCATCACGGAGCTGCGGCAGGACTGCCGCGCGTTCGCCGAGAAATGGATCGACATCCAGCGCGAGGAGTTCAAGCGCCTCGGCGTCGTCGGCGATTGGGACAATCCGTACTCGACGATGAGCTACGAGGCGGAGGCCAAGATCGCGAGCGAGCTCATGAAGTTCGCGATGAACGGCTCCCTGTACCGTGGCTCCAAACCGGTCATGTGGTCGGTCGTCGAGCGCACCGCGCTCGCGGAGGCCGAGGTCGAATATCACGACATCACCAGCCCGACGATCTGGGTCCGCTTCCCCGTGGCCGAGGTGCGGGTCACGCAACGACAGCTCTCCACGGGATTGACGGAACTCGACAACGTCAGCCGGGCGGCTGTTGTCATCTGGACCACGACGCCTTGGACGATCCCAGGCAACCGCGCCATCTCCTACAACCGCAATATCAAGTACGGGCTCTACGAGGTCACGGACGCGCCGGAGGACAACTGGGTGCAGCCGGGCGAGCGGCTCATCCTCGCCGACAAGCTCGCGGACAGCGTGCGTCTTGCTGCACGCATCGACGGCTGGCGGCGTTTGGGCGACGTCTCAGAGCCCACGCTGGAGGCGCTCATCTGCCATCACCCGTTTCATGGCCAGGGATACGAGTTCCAGGTCCGGCTCTACCACGGCGATCACGTCACGGACGATGTGGGGACCGGGTTCGTGCATACGGCTCCCGGCCACGGCGCCGAGGACTACAGCGTTTTCGAGGAGCACCGGGCCTCGTTCGCGGAGGCGGGCATTCCGGAGGTGCCGCAGACGGTCGGTGAGGACGGCTACTACTACCGGCATGTGCCGCTGTTCGGCGGTGAGAACCCCAAGCGGGTCATCGACGACAAAGGCAACTTTGGCGATGCCAACGAGGCGGTGATCCAGGAGCTGATCAAGGCCAAGGCGCTCGTCGCTCGCGGGCGTCTGAAGCACTCGTATCCGCACTCCTGGCGGTCGAAAGCGCCGGTCATTTTCCGGAACACGCCGCAGTGGTTCATCGCCATCGACAAGCCGATCCAGGTTCCAGGCAAGAAGGGACAGGCGTCGATCCGTGAATTTGCCCTGAAAGCCATTGACCAAACCCGCTTCGTTCCCGCCACCGGCAAGAACCGGCTGCGGGGCATGGTCGAGCAACGGCCTGACTGGGTCATCTCCCGCCAGCGGGCTTGGGGCGTGCCGATCACCGTCTTTGTGAACAAGGCGACCCAACAGTACATCCCAAGCCAGGGATGGAAGGGTTCGCGTGAGCTCATCAAGCGCATCGTCGAGGCGTTCAAGGCAGAAGGGGCTGATGCCTGGTTCGCCGAGAACGCGAAGGAGCGGTTCCTTTCCGGCCTGGTGGATGATCTCAGCGAGTGGGAGCAGGTCCGCGACATCCTCGATGTCTGGTTCGATTCCGGCTCCACGCACGCCTTCGTGCTGGAGGAGCGGAAGGATTTGGCGTGGCCCGCCTCCCTCTACCTCGAAGGCTCCGATCAGCATCGCGGCTGGTTCCAATCGTCCTTGCTCGAGAGCTGCGGCACGCGCGGCCGCGCACCTTACGAAGCCGTGCTGACACATGGCTTCGTCGTCGACGAGGAAGGCCGCAAGATGTCGAAGTCGCTCGGCAACGTGGTGGCGCCGCAGGATGTCATCCGCCAGTCGGGCGCCGAGATCCTGCGCATCTGGGTGGCGAGCGCGGATTATTCCGAGGACATGCGGATCGGCCCGGAGATCTTGAAGTCGAACATCGAGGCCTATCGCAAGATCCGCAATACGCTGCGCTGGATGCTGGGCAATCTCGCCCATTACGACGAGAAGCTGAAGGTGCGGCCGAAGGAGGTCCCGTCGCTCGACCGGTACATGCTGCACCGTCTCGCCGAGCTCGACGTTCTCGTGCGCCAGGGCTACGAGGCGTACGACTTCAAGCGGGTGTTCCACGCGCTGTCGAACTTCTGCATCAACGATCTGTCGGCGTTCTACTTCGACATTCGCAAGGACACGCTTTATTGCGAGCCTTACTCCAGCAAGAAGCGGCGCGCCTGCCTGATGACGTTGAATGAAATCTTCAACTGTTTGACGGTCTGGCTGGCGCCGATCATCTGCTTCACGGCGGAGGAGGCGTGGCTTGCCCGATATCCGTCCGAGGACGGATCGGTTCACCTGCAGGTTTTCCGCAAGATCCCGAAGGGCTGGCGGGATGATGCGCTGGCAAAGAAGTGGGAGCAGGTCCGCCGTGTGCGCCGCGTTGTGACGGGAGCGCTGGAGATCGAGCGGGCCGCGAAGAACATCGGCTCGAGCCTTGAGGCGGCGCCAGACATTTATGTCGCCGACGAGGCGCTGCTCGAGGCTCTCGAGGGCGTGGACATGGCCGAAGTGGCCATCACGAGCGCAGCTCAAATCGTGCCCAGTGCACCGCCGGCAGGCGCCTTTACGCTGCCCGACGTGCCAGGTGTCGGCGTGGTGGCGCGCCGGGCGCAGGGCCGCAAGTGCGAGCGCTCGTGGCGCATTGTGCCGGATGTCGGATCTGATCCCGAATATCCGACGCTGTCTGCCCGCGATGCGGCCGCGGTTCGCGAATTCGAGAAACGCAACATGGCCGCTGCGGCCGCTGAGTAGCAGAATGCCTCAGGAGGCTAGACGCGGATGGCTATGGGGGCCGTTTTCGCGCCTGGGCCTTTCCGTTGCGCTCATTACACTGATCGTTGATCAGGCGCACAAATGGTGGATGCTCAACGTCTACCGCATCGAGGAGAAGGGCAGAGTTTCCGTGCTGCCCTTTCTCGATCTGGTCTACGTCAAGAATCTCGGCATCAGCTACGGTCTCGGAGCAGGCCTTATCGGCCAAGGAGCTTTGGTGGCTTTCGCGCTACTTGCGTCGCTTGGGCTTGCCGTCTGGCTGGCACGCGGGGAGATGTCCCACCTCACGGCGGTGAGCATCGGATTGCTGATCGGCGGCGCGATCGGCAACGCCATAGATCGTCTGCATCTCGGCGGCGTCGCGGACTTCTTTTTGTTCCACGCCTATGGGTGGTCGTGGTACGTGTTCAATATTGCCGACGTGGCGATCGTGGCTGGTGTGGCAGGTTTGCTATACGACTCGCTTCGACCGAGTCGCAATCGCGCCGCAAATGATCCATAAAGGTGGGACGAGAAACGATTCTTTCCGACGCGACTGCTTCGGGGGCGGCTAATGGCGAAGACGGGTCGAGAGAAGCGGTTGGCGGTGGCCGCCAGCGCACTGCTGGCATCATTGGCTCTTACGGGGTGCGGTTACGACGTCGAGTTTAACGGCGCCATCTTCGAGGCGATGGGGCTGGCGAACAATGGCGGGCCGCGTGAGGAGCCAAAGCTTCCGCCGCGAGCCGGGCTCGTTCTTCCGCCAGACACTCAACAGCTGCCGGAGCCTGGTGAAGCCCAAGCGGCGCTGCCGCCGCCGGGTGAGGCCTGGCCCGAGGATCCGGAAGAGCGCCAGGTGGCAGCTGCCGAGGAGCTGGACCGCCAGCATCGGGAATTCTGCGAGAAGGCGTTGTGGGAGGCTCGCGCGAGAGGGCAGCCTGACGCGCAAATCACGGGCCCCAAAGGATCTTGCAATCCGTCAATTCTGCGGAACTTGACCGGCAAGGACATAACGACGCGCAAATAGCGCATTGAACTGCGGCTCTTGCATTGGCCGCAATCTTGGTATGTGTTGGCACCTGACCGCCGCGGTCCTTAAAGCGGGTGTGGATGTCGCCGGGTTGTACACCTTGGCCAGACTTAAGCACCAGCCCGGCGACCCTCGTGCTTTACATTGTTTGACAACGCTGGTCCCGAACCCGACATAAGCTCATTGGCAAGGGGCGCTCATCTCAGCCTCGTGCCAGCTCCTGGCACGGGATCGCCCGAGAACATGCCCATTTCTGGGACCGCATCTGTGCAAAGGACAGACGATGGCCGCACGCGTTTGGGCCTCACTTGCAACCATCTTGGCGATCACAATGACGCTTGCTTTAGCTCATCGACTTGAGGCGCAAACGCGTGAACGGCGCGCCTCGGAGTTCACACTATCCAACGGCATGCAGGTGGTGGTCGTTCCCGACCACCGTGCGCCCGTAGTGACGCACATGGTGTGGTACCGCGTCGGTGCGGCCGACGAGCCGCCGGGCGTTTCGGGCGTCGCGCACTTCCTGGAACACTTGATGTTCAAGTCGACCGAGAAGCTCGCTTCCGGCGAGTTCTCGCGCATCGTCTCGCGCATGGGCGGCCAGGACAACGCTTTCACCAGCCAGGATGCGACGGCATACTTCCAGCGCATCGCCAAGGACCGGCTGGCCAAGGTGATGGAGATGGAGGCCGACCGCATGGTCAACCTGCGGCTCACCGAGGCCGAGGTGCTGACGGAGCGGGAGGTGATCCTCGAGGAGCGCCGCTCACGCGTCGAGAACAACCCCCAGGCCGTCCTCGACGAGCAGATGAACGCGGTGCTGTACTACTCGCACCCCTACGGCATTCCCGTGATCGGCTGGGAGCACGAGATCGCGCGGCTCACACGGGAGGATGCGCTGAACTTCTACAAGCGCCACTACGCGCCCAATAACGCGATCCTCGTCGTCACAGGCGATGTCACACCGGAAGAGGTTCGCCGGCTTGCCGAGGACATCTACGGCCGGATTCCGCCCAATCCGGAGATCAAGCCGCGCAAGCGGCCGATGGAGCCGGAGCAGCGGGCCGCCCGACGCGTCGAGATCAAGGATCCGCGGGCGGGTAAGCCCTCGATACAGCGCTACTACGTGACCCCGAGCTATGTGACGGCCGAGCCAGGGGAGGCGGAGGCGCTCGATCTCTTGATGAAAATCACCGGCTCCGGTGCCACCAGCCGCCTTTATCAAAAGCTCGTCGCGAAGGACAAGGTCGCCTCGACGGCGGGAGGGTGGTACGGCGGCTCAAGCATGGATTTCGGCAAGATTGCCGTTTACGCCGTTCCGGCTGATGGCGTCTCGCTCAGCGAGGTCGAGGCAGCAATCGACGCCGTTCTGGCTGACATCGTCGCGAATGGCGTGACCGAGGCCGAGCTGCAGCGGGCCAAGAAGTCCTACCTCGCCGAGTACATCTACGAGAGCGACAATCAGGCGACCTTGGCGCGCCGCTACGGCTGGGGACTGGTGGTTGGCCGCACGGTCGAGGACATCGAATCCTGGCCGGAGCGCATCTCCAAGGTGACGCGCGAAGACATCCAGAAAGTGGCGGCACGCTACTTCGATCCGCGCCGGTCGGTGACAGGCACGCTGTTGCCGGTGCCCCCGGAGGGCGTGGAGCAGACCCGAACCTCTGCGCCGAACGGTCGTTCTTGAGGGAGTTCACACCATGGCTGCGCGCTTGCTCGGGTCATCCGGCTTTGTCTCAGCTCCCCGCACCCTTTTCGCCCTTGCCACCGCGCTCCTCGTCGGGCTCGGTGCAACAAATCCCACGTCAGCGTTCGCAATGAAAATACAAACAGTGAAGAGCCCCGGCGGTATCGAGGCATGGC
>QGVC01000334.1 GCA_003242645.1 Pseudomonadota bacterium | reverse complement strand
CCAGCCCTGATCCGCAGAGACCTTCGTCAGAGCCGCCGTCAGCGTCGTCTTCCCGTGGTCAACATGCCCTATCGTCCCCACGTTCACGTGCGGCTTCGTCCGCTCAAATTTCTGCTTGGCCATCGGTGGCTCTCTCCTCAGTTCACTTTATCCAGTTCCATCTGTTGCGGGCCGGGCTAGACGCCGGACCTGGTGTTCTCTGCTCTCAACTCTCGTTGTGCCTCAGGCATATTTTGCCCGCACCTCCTCGGCGACCGCGCGCGGCACTTCCGCGTAATGCGCGAATTGCATGGTGTAGGAGGCGCGGCCCTGGCTCATCGAACGCAGCTGGCTCACGTAGCCGAACATATTCGCGAGCGGCACGTAAGCGCGGATGACGGTGGCGTTGCCCCGCATCTCCTGGCTGCGGATCTGACCGCGACGGCTGTTGATATCGCCAATGACGTTGCCGACGAAATCGCCCGGCGTCACAACCTCGACGTCCATGATGGGCTCGAGGAGCTTGATGCCGGCCTTCGTCGCGCCCTCGCGCATAGCTGCCCGAGCGGCGATCTCGAACGCGATCGCGGAGCTGTCGACCTCGTGGAAGGCCCCGTCGATCAGCGTCACCTTCGTGTCGACCATCGGGAAGCCGATCAGAACGCCGGACTCCCAAACCGACTGGATGCCCTTCTCGACGCCCGGGATGAACTCCTTGGGCACCACACCGCCGACGATCTCGGACGCGAAGACGTTACCCTTACCCGGCTCATTGGGCTCCAGACGCAGCTTCACGCGGGCAAACTGGCCTGCGCCTCCAGTCTGCTTCTTGTGCGTGTAGTCGATCTCGGTGCTCCGCGCGAGCGTCTCACGGTAGGCAACCTGGGGAGCGCCGACATTCACCTCGACCTTATGCGTGCGGCGCAAAATGTCGACCTTGATGTCAAGGTGCAGCTCGCCCATGCCCTTGATGCGGGTCTGGCCGCTTTCAGGGTCCGTCGAAACACGGAACGATGGATCTTCAGCCGCCAACTTTTGCAGCGCGATCGCCATCCGCTCCTGATCCGCCTTGGACTTGGGCTCGATCGCCTGCTCGATGACGGGTTCTGGGAACTCCATCTTCTCGAGCAGCACCGGCTTATTCGGATCGGACAGCGTCTCACCAGTGCGGGTATCCTTGAGCCCAGCCAACGCGATAATGTCGCCTGCGTAGGCCTCCTCGATCTGCTCGCGGGCATTAGCATGCATCAGGTACATGCGCCCAACGCGCTCTTTCTTATCGCGCGTGGTGTTGAGGAGCGCCATGCCGCTCTGAACCTTACCTGAATACACGCGGCAGAAGGTGATCGAGCCGACGTGCGGATCGTCGACGATCTTGAAGGCGAGCATCGCCAGAGGATCGTCGTCGGACGGTTTGCGAAGAACCTCCTCGCCGGTTTTCGGATTGGTTGCCTTGTAGGCTTCGCGGTCCGACGGGGCCGGAAGGAAGTCGACGATTGCGTCGAGCAGCGTTTGAACGCCCTTGTTCTTGAAAGCCGACCCGCAAAGCATCGGATAGAATGCGCGGTTAAGCGTGGCTTTGCGGATCAGTCGCTTCAGAGTGGCTTCGTCCGGCTCCTCGCCTTCGAGGTAAGCGGCCATCACATCGTCGTCCATCTCGACGGCCGCTTCGATCATGGCAGCGCGGTATTCCGCGGCTTTATCAGCGAGATCGGCAGGGATGTCCTGCTCGACCATTTTCGCGTCTTTGTCGTCACCTTCCCAGACGATCGCCTTCATCCGGATTAGGTCGACGACACCTTTGAAGCTGCTTTCAGCTCCGATGGGAATCTGAATGGGTACAGCTCGGGCACCGAGCTTTTCTGAGATGTCACCGACGCACATGTAAAAGTCGGCGCCGGTCTTATCCATTTTGTTCGCGAATACGACGCGGGGTACGTTGTATTTATCACCCTGGCGCCATACCGTCTCCGTCTGCGGCTCCACGCCCTGGCTCGAGTCGAGCACGCATACGGCACCGTCGAGCACACGAAGGCTTCGCTCCACCTCGATGGTGAAGTCGACGTGCCCTGGCGTGTCGATGATGTTCAGACGGCAGTTCCTCCAGAAGCAGGTCGTAGCAGCCGACTGAATGGTGATGCCGCGCTCCTGTTCCTGCTCCATGAAGTCCATGGTGGCGGAACCCTCGTGGGTCTCGCCGATCTTGTAGGACTTGCCGGTGTAATAGAGGATCCGCTCAGTCGTTGTCGTCTTTCCGGCATCGATGTGGGCCATGATGCCGAAGTTGCGGTAATCCTCGATTTTGTGTGAGCGCGGCATGAGCTCAGTCTCCGAAATTCGTTACCAGCGGTAATGCGAGAAGGCCCGGTTGGCCTCCGCCATCCTGTGCGTGTCTTCCCGCTTCTTCACCGCCGCTCCACGGTTGTTGGCGGCGTCGAGCAGCTCGGCCGAGAGACGCTCGATCATCGTGTGCTCATTGCGCGCCCGCGCAGCCGCGATGATCCAACGGATGGCCAGCGCCTGACGACGCTCGGCACGCACCTCGACCGGCACCTGATAGGTCGCGCCGCCCACCCGGCGGGAGCGCACCTCGACCGCCGGCATGACGTTCTCAAGCGCCTGCCGAAAGACCTGCAGCGGATCCTGCTTGGCGCGGCTCTCGATCCGGTCGAACGCGCCATACACGATACGCTCGGCAACAGACTTCTTTCCCTCCCTCATGACGGCGTTCATGAACTTCGAAATCACGACGTCGCCGTACTTGGGGTCGGGATTAATCTCGCGTTTCTCAGCTCTGTGACGGCGCGACATGCGTCTCGTTCCTGTCCTCGATCAAGCCGCCAGTTACGGCTACCTGTTCTCCCACATCCCGTCTGGACTTGATGATCCCCGCCCTTTCGGAATGAACGCCCTAGCTCCAGCCTCAGATCACTTCGGCCGCTTCGTCCCGTACTTCGAGCGACGCTGCTTACGGTCAGCGACGCCCTGCGTATCCAGCACGCCGCGGATGATGTGATAGCGCACGCCGGGCAGGTCCTTCACGCGGCCACCGCGGATCAGTACCACGGAGTGCTCCTGCAGGTTATGGCCCTCGCCCGGGATATACCCGATCACCTCATGGCCATTCGTCAGCCGGACCTTCGCCACCTTGCGCAGAGCCGAGTTCGGCTTTTTAGGCGTCGTCGTATAGACGCGCGTGCAGACTCCGCGCTTCTGCGGGCAACCCTCCAGATGCCGCGTCTTGATGCGGTAGACCTTTTGCCTCCGCGGCTTGCGGATCAGCTGTTGTATCGTCGGCATGCGCCTTCTTCCATTCCAACAAACGCTCCCGCGTGCCTGGGCACGGGAAGCAACAAGACGCACCTGTCACCTTCCATCCCCGGAACGTGACGGGTACGACGAAACCAGAGGATCCACGGCCACCCGGACCGGGATCATGGGCCGAAGTTGTGCTCTGCTTTGCGGCGGCAGCGTCTAAGCCGGGGCTCCTGAAACAATAATTCAGTGCCCTTCGCGGCTTACCACCTACCGTGAGAGTGCGCGGACCATATACATGAGCTTACCTCAGGTCAACAGTATTGAGCCGCGCCAATCGCGATTTTCTTACTGGCTTGGCCAGTTTTGGGCTCGGCTCGGACCTGAAAGCGCTATGCAGATCCGCGTGGTTCGCCACGAAATAAGCAGATGCAGGAGAACCGTTAAACGCTTCGCGAGGTACAGACGCAACCTTGCGGCGTGAGCAAGCTATTTAAGCGTAATGGGCCGAAAGTCCAGAGGAAAATAAGCAATTCGGCCCTTTTCGTGTGGCCTCTCTGCTAGCTTACCGCCGGCGCAAACAAAAACGGCTGCCCGAAGGCAGCCGTTTCCGTAGGGAACGATAAGGCGCAGCTTACTCGGCCGCCTCCTCTGCGCGCCGACGGCGCCGCTCGCGCGGTGCGTCCTCCTCGGGGCCGGCCAGTGCACGCTCCGCCTCGGCCTTGGCGCGCTCGCGGGCGATGAGCCGGTCGCGCTTGCCGCGGACCGGCCGAAGGAGCGGAGCAATGCGCCCCGAACCCCCTGGGTTAGCCCG
>QGVC01000333.1 GCA_003242645.1 Pseudomonadota bacterium | reverse complement strand
GTCCTAAATAGTGCAGGCCGCTACGACGGCTATCAACGTCGGTGCCACCAAATGCGGACCGTCCGTACACGGCCCCCGTTCGGTCGCTCGACCCCGCCCCTGCCTGCCTTTGGGAAACGAATAGTATCTGTCGTGCAACCGCTCGATCATCACGTCTGCCATCTCAGGTTGTAAGCAGCACGAATGGGGTTCGGTGCGGAGCCCTTGGGTGTGATTTTTCATGGAAAGAGGACCCTGTTTAAGGGGTAATTTTCGTCCAAACGGGACCCCTTAACGTGGGGTCATCAAAATGCCTCCGGATCGATCGGAGGCATTTGTTTTTGGATGTTGGTTGTGGAGACGATTGCAAAGATACGTCGACTGTCACTGGTTCAGGGGAAGTCGATCAAGGCGATTTGCCGCGAGCTCAAGGTATCGCGGAAGGTTGTTCGCAAGGTTCTGCGTTCAGGCGAGACGGAGTTCCGCTATGAGCGCAAGCATCAGCCCTATCCACGGATGGGTTCCTGGCAAGGAGAGCTTGGCCAGATGTTGTCTGCCAATGCCGCCAAGCCGCGACGTGAACGGCTGACTCTAATTCGGATCTTCGAGGAACTTCGTGAACTTGGTTACGAAGGTAGCTACAGTTCAGTATGGCGGCACGCACAAGCATGGGAACGGGACCGCGGCAGCTCAGCTGCCGAAGCCTATATTCCTTTGCGCTTTGCGCCAGGCGAAGCCTACCAATTTGATTGGAGTCACGAGGTCGTACTTCTTGACGGGGTGACAGTCACGGTGAAGGTCGCCCACATGCGGCTTTGCCATAGCCGGATGTTCTTCGTGCGAGCCTATCCGCGCGAGAGCCAGGAGATGGTCTTCGATGCGCATGACCGAGCGTTTGCTTTCTTTCGAGGGGCGTGCACGCGTGGCATCTACGATAATATGAAGACAGCGGTGGACGCGATCTTCATCGGCAGAGACCGGCGCTACAACCGCCGCTTTTTACAGATGTGCGGGCATTATCTTGTCGAGCCGGAAGCTTGCACGCCAGCAGCCGGTTGGGAGAAAGGGCAAGTAGAGAACCAGGTTGGCGTAGTGCGGGAGCGCTTCTTCACGCCGAGGCTGCGCTTCAAGACCCTTGATGATTTGAACGGTTGGCTGGCTGATAAATGCGTTGCCTATGCAAGGGCCCACCGGCATCCCGAGCAAGGTGAGCGCACGATTTGGGAGGTCTTTGAGGAAGAGCGAGCCAGCTTCATCCCCTATGCCGGACGCTTCGATGGCTTTCACTGCATTCCTGCCTCGGTATCGAAGACCTGCACCGTGCGCTTCGACAACAACAAATACTCCGTCATGTCGAACGCTGTCGGCCGACCCGTCGAGATCCATGCCTATGCCGACCGTGTCGTCATCCGTCAGGATGGCGCAGTCGTTGGCGAGCATGCCCGCTGCTTTGGCCGCGGCGAGGTCATCTATGATCCCTGGCACTATGTTCCGGTGCTGGCACGCAAGCCCGGTGGATTACGCAACGGAGCCCCATTCCATGGCTGGGTTCTGCCATCTGCCATGGAGAAGGTACGCCGCAAGCTCAAAGCTGTCGCTGATGGCGATCGGCAGATGGTGTCGATCCTTACCTGTGTCCTGACTGATGGGTTGAACGCTGTCGAGGCGGCTTGTCAGGAAGCTCTCGATCATGGCGTCTCATCAGCTGCAGTGATCCTCAACATCCTGGCCCGTAGCCGCGATCCTGCGCCGGACCCGATCCTTTCCATTCCACAGGCGCTGAAACTGGCTCATGAGCCGATCGCCGATTGCGCCCGCTATGACACTCTAAGAAGGATAAGCAGCCATGGAACGAACCGAGGTTCTGGACTTGATGGGGACGCTGAAGCTCTACGGAATGCGGTCAGCCTATGACGAAATTATGGGCGTTGCCATCAAGCGGCAGCATGAACCGCCCAGGATCGTCGGCGATCTCTTGCAGGCAGAGGTATCGGAGAAGCAGGCCCGATCCATAAAATACCAGCTCACTGTCGCCAAGCTGCCGTTGGCAAAAGATATCGATGACTTCGACTTCACCGGTACACCCGTCAACGAAAACCTGATCCGCGACCTTACGGGTGGCGCGTTCATCGCCGATCAGCGCAACGTCGTTATGGTCGGTGGAACCGGAACGGGAAAGTCTCATTTGGCCATCGCCATAGCTCGTGCGCTCATCCGCAACGGTGCGCGTGGTCGCTTCTTCAATGTCGTTGATCTGGTCAACAACCTCGAGATCGAGAGCCGCGCCGGTCGCCAGGGTCGTATCGCCGACCACCTGACCCGGCTCGACTTCGTCGTGCTCGATGAACTCGGCTATCTCCCCTTCGCTCAAGCTGGCGGGCAGTTGCTCTTCCATCTCGTCTCGAAGCTCTACGAGCGAACATCGGTTATCATCACGACGAACCTCGCCTTTGGCGAATGGCCAAGCGTCTTTGGCGATGCCAAAATGACAACTGCCCTTCTTGACCGTCTCACCCATCACTGCGAAATCATCGAGACTGGAAATGAGTCTTGGCGCTTCAAGAGCCGCTCTCAAAGCTAAAGCCGAAAAACAACTCAGTCGCACCCGATCAGGCTGTGCAACCCCGACCAGCTACGCCTGATCGGGTGCTCACTGCCGTGCCTCTATCACATTGAGGGGGTCCCTTTTGGAAGAAAAAACAGGGTCCCGATTCTGTGGTTATTGACAAATTGGCGGCTCCTCCCTACCCAGCGTGGGCAAAAGGCGATTGTGGGGGCGTGCTCTCAAGAGGGGGCACCGGTGGGAGATGCAGCTCAGGACCGAACAAGCAGCGCTTGAGGGAGACGTCGATCACGGGAAAGCTGTCGCAGACAGGTCCTCTTTTCGTGAGCTTTCTCGAGCAAACATCCTCGTGGCTCTCGCCAGCCGCTCGTATCAGAACCTGCGCAGCACATTTCGGATCGTTCGAGCACGGCAGCTGTCTCCGAGGCTGGCGATTCGGATCCCCGGCTGGCAGTTCCCCACCACGATCATCCTCAGTTGCATAGCTGTCGCGTCCCTTATCCTTGATGCACCGGTAGGCAGCTTTCGTGGTCAGTGGCCGCATTGGCTTCACCAAGCGGCAGGTGTAACGACCGATCTCGGGCTCGGAGGATGGTACATTGTTCCCTCCGCCACTGTGCTTTTGATTGTTAATTTCACCGATTGGAGGCGCTTTGTCGGAAAGCCACTCCTTGCTCTCTATAACTGGACCGGAATCGCCGCCTTTGTTCTCATTTCCACTGGGCTTTCGGGCCTTATCGTAACGCTCGTCAAGCGTCTTATCGGCCGAGCTCGTCCGGTGCACTACTTGGACGAGGGCGCCTTTGCACTTCATCCCTTTGCAGTCGATTCCTCCTTTGCCAGCTTTCCCTCGGGGCATTCCACGACAGTCGGCGCTGTGGGGGCCGTGCTAGTGCTGTTCTTTCCTAAGATGCGCTTCCTCATCATTCCCGTTGCCGTATGGATCGCCTCCACGCGGATTGTGGTCGGCGCGCATTATCCTTCCGATGTTATCGCCGGTTTTGCGTTCGGCTATGCGTTTACGATCGCCGCCGCCATCGTCTTCGCGCGACTTGGCTACCTGTTTCGCCAGGAAAATTCCGGGTTTCCGGTACTGCGCCAGCCCCTTTACTTCAGTATCTCCAAAAGCCCTAGACGGCCTTGACCGCATCAGGTTTGCCCGGCCCGCTCGGGAAATCGCCCGAAGCAGGCTTGATGCGCAGAAGATCGCATCGCGACCCTCCTGTAATAAGGGAGTGAATCTGGTGGACGCCAGGAGTTCACCCTGCAGCAGACTCGATCATAACCTCGAGAGCAACAGCACAAGCTCGCTCTGGCGATGCGTTCCCGTCTTCTGAAAAATTGCCTTCAGCCTCTGCCGTGCCGTGCCCCTTGTTATGCTCAAAGCCTCGGCAGCATCCGAGATGGAAAGCCCTTCGGAAAGGCGCTCGCAAAGTGCGATTTCAGATGCGTGAAGACGGAAGGCCTCCCTGAGTTTCCGTCCATCGGGGCCCCTTCCTTCCCAAGGAACCTTCAGAAACAAGATCCC
>QGVC01000332.1 GCA_003242645.1 Pseudomonadota bacterium | reverse complement strand
CTGGGGAGAGACCCCTTGTGCCTTCGTCACCCTGAAGCCTGATGCGGGGCCGGTAACAGCAGAAGACATCATCGCCTACTGCCGTGCCAATCTCGCCGGGTTCAAGGTGCCGAAAACGGTCGTCTTCGGCCCATTGCCCAAGACGTCGACCGGCAAAATTCAAAAATTCATTCTGCGCGAACGCGCCAAGGAGCTGGGCTAACTCGCCCGAGCTACCTTTGTGTTGATGTTGACGTCGAGCCTGCCACCGAGCCTTCCCGAGTGACACCCTCGGGGGCGGACTGCGAAAGCAGAATGAAGGCAATTCCTGTGCTCACGAAATTGATGCCGACCACCAAGCCCAATGCTATCAGCGATATTCCCGGCAGGCCAGCTGCAATGATGAGGCCCACAGCGATGCTGACGAGGCCCGACAGCAGCATCCAGATCCAGCTCTGATGTCTGCTCATCTCGAAAGCGAAGCTGATCTGAACGGCTCCTTCGACGAGGAATATCGCCGCCAGCAAAAGGGTGAGCGACACGACGCCGATAGCAGGATGCGTCAGGAGATAGACGCCGAGCCCCATCTCGAGGAGAGAGAGAAGCAGCGTACCGAAGAAGGGGCCCGTCCCCTCCATGCGAAAAGAGCTGAAAAACGTGACCAGCCCGAAAAGCAGAAGGAGCCAGCCGACCATAAACTCGACCGTCAACGTGGCGATCACCGGGAAGAAGATTGCCAGCGCCCCGATGATGACCATGGCCACGCCGATCCAGAAAAACTCAGTTCTCCGCTCGACGATCCTGCGGACGAGCTCCTCGTTCATCGCGTGAGCCCGGGTGGGAGTGGTTGCATCCGTCATCGCTGCCTCCGCGCAATGCGATGAAACACAAACGCGCGAAGGCACCGGTGGTTTCACAGCACCCAAGCGAAAAAACCCTTCAGTCTCCTAGTGGTTAACTTCTCGTCCTAAGATCTTGGAGAACGTTTCCAGCCGGCGGCCACTGCCTCTTCCTCGCTGCAGAACCACCGTTCACCACGACGGGTCCTTATGCGAACCCGGTGGTAGTCGGCCGTGCCGGGGAGCACGTAGTATTTGCGGCCAGAAACGATGCGACCTTTGATGGGACAGCCACCCGGCGCTCTCCGCTTCGCGGCTTCCCAGGCAGCTGCCATCTCCCGTTCGATCCTCGCGCGGTATTCGGAGGGCCGCTCCACCTTCCCACGCCAGACGCCGACCTTCTCCTCTCGGGCCTTTTCCTCGTCCGCGTCGTACTTGGCGAACAATCCGGTTTGGGCGAAGGCGAGACCCGCGCGCACGAGCCTCTGCGCGACGTCCTGATCTCCGACCAGGCACGTGCCGAGCTCGCGCCCAGTATCGTCGCTGCCCGAGATCCGGCACGTCACCGTCTGCCCCCGCACGCTCTGGCCCAGCACCGTACGAGCAGCAATACCGCAACGCCAGCGGTGATTACCGGGAATCAAGCAGCGTTGTTCGGGATCTGGCGCCTCGATCCCTGCGAGGCGGATTTCCGTGCCATTGATGCGCAGGATGTCGCCAGTGACGGCCTCTGCCCGGCCAGTGACGGTTCGGCCGAACAGACTCGTCGAAGCGGTGGCGGTCACCAGTTGGCTCGCTCCCCGCAAGATCATCCATCCACCGCCCACCACAACCGTTACGACGAGGACGACTGCAACTATGCCCCCTGCCGTCCGGGCACTCGGGATCGGAATGGACGGCCGAGGAATTGTCAGCCTTCCGCCTTGCCACGCCTGCTGTGCATGGGCACTCCAGGACTCACCGGTGGTGGTCGACACGCCGAGCAATCGCGGCAGCGCCGCTGTCAGCAGCGACGCGAGCCCGATCACCAGCGTAAGAATTGCGTCTGCCGAAAGCCCAGCCGAAACAAGTCGCACCAGCGCAGCCACGGTCGCAATCGCCCCAACGATGATCAGTAGCGGCTGCACGCCCCTGCTCTGGATGGGACCGCATGCCCTCACGAGGGACGCGCTGAAGATTGCGCCAAAGGCTGACAGTCCGTGAGAAGCGATTTCAGCCACTGCTTTCGATGTCCAAAGCAGGGCGTACGCCCCAACTTCTGCGGAGCGGCGAATGATTCTCCACGCGGCCGCCAATGCTTGCGAGGCGTAAAGGCGCGCTCCCTCCCAGACCGCAGGCAAACCTTCGATGAGGCGGAGAATGCCGGACTGAAAGCTGTTTGCGGCAGACCTAGCCAGCCGACCTACGAAATGCCCGGCTGACATAACAAGCCGGCCAATAAGGCTCAGCCAAGCGCCCACGACGGCCAATCCCGCTCGGCCTGCACTTTTCAGTCCTTCCAGAGCATAAGCCCGAGCCTCCTCGAGCTGCTGACGGCGGTGCTCGCGCCGGATCCGGATGGTCGTGCGCACATGCTTGTGCCATTCGAACCCTTCCGATTTCCGTCGCCAGAGGATCATCCCACCCCCTCTGCTCACAAGCGCCGCCCTAACCTGCGCCTTTCCTGAGTTGCACGGACACACGGCCTGCAGGCGCAGTGCGCCCGGCCGTCAACGATGGCTATACTGACACTTCCCGCTCAACGCTGCAGGAGCGGCGCCGTATTCCACAGCCGGACGGCCCCCGCGTCGCTCGCAGCTGCAATCCAGCGCCCATCGGGCGCAAAGGCGACGGACCGAAAACCCGCCGTCCCCTCGCCCAGGCTGCGCAAGAGTCGCCCGCGCCGATAATTCCAAATGCGGATTCTGCCATCATTGCTCGCCGCCGCGAGCAAATCGCCAGTCGGCGAAAAGGACAAAGATCGGATTTCGCCAGCGCTGTGAGTCAGAACGCGGTAGAGCCGCCGGGTGCTCGTCAGCCATACCCGGACTTGGCCATCGTGGCTCCCCGAGGCGAGGTATTTCCCGTCGGGCGAGAACCCGACAGCACTGACGAAATCCCGATGGCCTCGATAGGTTCGAAGCAGCTCGCCCGAGGAGGCGTCCCACAGCTTCACGAGCCGATCCGCGCCGCCGGAGGCAAGGACTCCCGTGGGTGAATAGGCGACGGATTGGACAGCGCTTTCGTGAGCCTCGATCGCAATGATCGGGGAATGGGCGGCACGTGCGTCCCAAACGGAGATGACCCAGTCGTGGCCGGAAGCGAGAAAACGGTCCGGTTCATCCATGAAGGCCACGGACCAAACACTCGCCTGATTGCGGCTGAACTGCCCAAGTTTTTGCCCGTTGACGAAATCCCAAAGCTGCAGCGTTCCGTCGTCGTGTCCCGTGAGTGCGCGCCCGTTTGAGACCGCGAGCGCGGTTATGCTGCTGTCGCCGAGAGGAATGGCCCGAATTTCAGCACCGTTTGCAATTTCCCAAACCTTCAAGGTCCCGTCCGCTCCGACCGTCACAAGCCGTCGGCCGTCCTCCGTAAACGCCACGGCTCGCGTTCCGCCGGTGTGCCCAGGAATAAGGCGGGGAAGCTCGATGCCTTGCACTGCGCCGGTCTGGGTGCCAGCCTCACGCGGAAAGCCCGTCAGTTCATCCTGCAGAGCAACGGCGAACGCCGCAACTCCGGCGCCAATCATCAGCTTCAGCACCAATGGCCGCCATCTTGGCTTAAAGGTCGGCCAAATACGCCATGACCGCGACGCGCTCTTGGCCCGCTTCGGCCACCGCCACCGCAAGCCTTGTGCTGCACGAACCTTGGCGATTGCCTGAGGCAGGGCGATGAGGGCTTTGCCTTTGGACTTTTCCCGCGGCGGCTCCTTTTTCGGAACGGAGGCCGCTGGTTCAGGCTGCGGCGAAGCGGGCTCAGCTTTTTTTGCAGCAGCCTTCTGCCTCAGTCGCTCGATGTGATCGAGAAGCCGCCCCTTGGGGCCGGGTGCATCCGGCGGCGGAGGAATAACCGCGTCGACAGGCTCTGCAGCGGCGGGAACCACTTTTTTCGGTTCGTCCGAGCTCTTTTTGGCTGCATGCTTGATCGTTCGCTGGATCCAATTTGGCTTGCGCGGATCAGGCGCCAGCAGCTGTCCCCGCCACTCGGCGATGGATTGCGGCCGCTTCTTGATGTCGAGCGCAAGCGCGTTATCGATGGCCGCAAGAAAGCTGCTCCGATAGGAGCTTAGCG